>JAHDGO010000080.1 GCA_020627605.1 Yoonia sp. | reverse complement strand
TTCGCGATGGGCGTGACTGTGCCACCGCAATTCTGGAATACTTGGGCCAGGCCGCTGATGTGGCCGCAGAGTAGCGTACAGACCCCGTACAGATGACGTACAGCACCTGTACGTACACCATCCGACGACCGACGACGACTATGTCACAGATGCTGACCTGAAAGGCCAAAGAATGCGCCAAACGATGCTAAGACCCCTGATGATCCTGACCGCCCTGACAGCCGGTACGCCGGTTTTGTCCCAGCAAAGCTTTGCCGCGCCAGAGGGCTGCGAGGCCAGGCTGACCGTCCAGCACAAGGGCTGTGTCGTGATCAACGTCTGGGCCTGTGAAGCGGACAACCCCGGTGATCAGTGGATCGCATTGATCGGGCAGGGTGGTCTTTTCAGCGTGCAAAAGGTTGATGCCGAATTTCAGTGGATCGAGGCCTTCAAGGTCACCGGTAACGAAGAGCTGGTCACCCCTGCGGATGACCCGGCCTCTTTGACAGAGCTGTTCGAAACCCAGATCGACACATGGGATTTCACGCTGGAAACGGCTGAAGGCACGGAGCGCCATGTCGGTTACGACACCCTGACCGGTGAGACCACGGTGATCGACGGCGAAGAATTGCTGAACACCGAATATTCCGGTCGCACCATCAACCAGAACGGTGACGAGATCGACGCAGGCTCTGGCCGTCAATATGTCAGCGAAAAGCATCGTTTGTTTTTCTTTGGCGAGGCCTGGCAGAACGACAGCCCTGATGACGTCATCGACATGTCACCGGTGGAGTTCATCTATCCTGACGAGCCGGGCTTTTTCAGTGACATGCCCAAGTATGAGTGCAACGAAATCGACGCGAGTTACCATCCATGAGAGCAGCCCTTGCCCTGATCATCCTTGCGACCCCCGCAGCCGCCCAGACACCAACGGTGCAATTCGGCCTGCCTGCGGGCTGTGATGCCTATCTGACTGTGCAGACCGAAAGCTGCGAGGTGAACCACTATTTCACCTGCGCCAACGATCCGGCAGGCAATCAGCGCCGGGTGTCGCTGGATGAACAGGGCATGACCTATCTGGGCATGATCGACCGCGAGACGCAGTGGCTGGAAAGCTTTCACATCCTCAGCGGCCACCGCGAGGCATTGGAAAGCAATCCGGTGGAACGTGCCTCCTTGTCAGACCTGATTGAGACCGGCGTTGATGACTTTGATTTCCGCACCTTGTCCGAAGAGATCGGCGAAACCCGCTATGTCGGGCAGGACACGCTGACCGGTCGTCAGGTCACCATTGATGGTGTGACGCTGGATGAAACCACCTATGACATCACGTCCTACGATGCCGCAGGCAATGTCGTGTGGGAGGCCGAGGGCCGCGAGTTCATCAGCCGCAACTGGCGCATGTTCCTGTCTGGCACCGGCACGATCACAACGCCCGAGGGCAGTTTTGAACGCGCGAACCGCCCTGTCGAATTTATCTATCCGGGTGAGCCCGGTTTCCTGTCGAGCCGCCCGAAACACGGCTGCGGCGTCGCCATTTCCTGAGAACTGAACAAAGCCCATCCCGGTGCGGATGGCCCCGCCCACGAAAGGATTTTCCATGACCACATATGATCACGCCTGGGTCGCAGCCGAGCAAGCCAAGCACCAGTGGATGGCTGAGAACGGCCTTTACAAGGCTGATGACGAACATGCCTCTTGCGGGGTGGGTCTGGTGGTGTCGATTGATGGCACCGCATCCCGTGATGTGGTC
Organism: Yoonia sp.; assembly: GCA_020627605.1. Taxonomy (GTDB): domain Bacteria; phylum Pseudomonadota; class Alphaproteobacteria; order Rhodobacterales; family Rhodobacteraceae; genus Yoonia. The sequence continues at coordinate 6,158 of JAHDGO010000080.1, read as the reverse complement.
GAAAAGGGCATCAATGCGCTGAAGGCCGTCTGGCACCGTGGTGCTGTTGATGCGGACGGCAAAACGGGCGACGGCGCGGGCATTCACGTGCAGATCCCTGTTGCCTTCTTTGAGGATCAGATCCGCCGCACCGGCCATGAACCCGAAAGCAAGGAAGTGATTGCCGTCGGTCAGGTTTTCTTGCCGCGCACGGATTTTGCGGCACAGGAGCGTTGCCGCACCATCGTGGAAAGCGAAGTGCTGCGCATGGGTCATTACATCTATGGCTGGCGGCATGTGCCGGTGAACACCGAAGTGCTGGGCGAAAAGGCCAACGCCACCCGCCCCGAGATTGAGCAGATCCTGATCCGCTGTGAAAAGGACATGGATGAAGAAGCGTTCGAGCGCGAGCTCTACATCATCCGCCGCCGGATCGAGAAGGCGGCGACAGCTGCGGGGATTGCCGGTGTCTATGTCTGTTCGCTGTCCTGCCGGTCGATCATCTACAAGGGCATGATGCTGGCTGAACAGGTGGCGGAGTTTTACCCCGACCTGATGGATGCCCGCTTTGAAAGCGCCTTTGCGATCTATCACCAGCGTTATTCCACCAACACCTTCCCGCAGTGGGCGCTGGCCCAGCCGTTCCGCATGCTGGCCCATAACGGTGAGATCAACACCCTGAAAGGCAACGTCAATTGGATGCGGAGCCACGAGATCCGCATGGCGTCCAACGCCTTTGGCGACAAGGCCGAGGATATCAAGCCGATCATCCCCTCGGGTGCCTCTGACAGTTCTGCGCTGGATTCCGTCTTCGAGGTTCTGGTCCGTGCGGGCCGCAATGCGCCCATGGCCAAGACAATGATGGTGCCAGAGGCCTGGTCGCAGCAGGCGGCAGAGATGCCTCAGGCCTGGCAGGACATGTACGGCTATTGCAACGCCGTGATGGAGCCCTGGGACGGGCCTGCCGCATTGGCGATGACCGATGGCCGCTGGGTCTGTGGCGGGCTGGACCGCAACGGCCTGCGCCCCTTGCGTTATGTCGTCACTGGCGATGGCCTGCTGGTGGCCGGGTCAGAGGTCGGCATGGTGCCTGTGGATGAGGCGACAGTCGTCGAAAAAGGCGCCCTTGGCCCCGGTCAGATGATTGCCGTGGACATGGTCGAGGGGCGGCTTTTCCATGATGAAGAGCTGAAGGACAAACTTGCCGCTGCACAGCCCTTTGGCGAATGGGTCGAGAAGGTCACCGACCTTTCGGACCTGATGCGCGATGCGCCGGAAACCGCCGTGTTTGAGGGTGGCGAGCTGCGCAAGCGGCAGGTCGCTGCCGGCTACAGCATCGAAGAGCTGGAGCAGGTTCTGGCCCCGATGGCCGAGGACGGCAAGGAAATGATCGCCTCGATGGGCGATGACACACCGTCTGCAGTGCTGTCCAAGACCTACCGTCCGCTGTCGCATTTCTTCCGCCAGAACTTTTCTCAGGTGACGAACCCGCCGATTGACAGCCTGCGCGAAAGCCGGGTGATGTCGCTGAAGACGCGCTTTGGCAACCTCAAGAACGTGCTGGACGAAGACAGCAGCCAGACAGAGATTCTGATGCTGGACAGCCCCTTTGTGGCCAATGCCGAATTTGACCAGATGGTCGCCCAGTTCGGTGACAGCGTGGCAGAGATCGACTGTACCTTTGCCCCCGGTCAGGCCGCACTGATGAACGGTCTGGCCCGCATCCGGGCAGAGGCGGAAGATGCCGTGCGATCAGGTGCCGGGCACATCGTGCTGACCGATCAGCATCAGGGTGCTGACAAGGTGCCGATGCCGATGATCCTTGCGACCTCCGCCGTCCATTCAGGGCTGACCAAGAAGGGGCTGCGTACCTTCTGTTCGATCAACGTGCGGTCTGCCGAATGTGTCGACCCGCATTATTTTGCCGTGCTGATCGGCTGCGGCGCAACAACGGTGAACGCCTATCTGGCACAGGATTCCATTGCGGACCGCGTCAAGCGCGGCCTGATCGAAGGCTCGCTGACAGAGGCCGTGCGCCGCTACCGCAACGCGGTGGACGCCGGTCTGCTGAAGATCATGTCAAAGATGGGGATTTCGGTCCTGTCGTCCTATCGCGGCGGCCTGAACTTCGAAGCCGTTGGCCTGTCCCGCGCCATGGTGGCGGAATATTTCCCCGGCATGCATTCCCGCATCTCCGGCATTGGCACCAGCGGCATCCAGACCAAACTGGAAGAGGTACACGCCAAAGGCTGGAAAGGTGGCACTGACATTCTGCCCATTGGTGGTTTCTACAAGGCCCGCCGGTCCGGTGAAAAGCACGCATGGGAAGCACAGACCATGCATATGATGCAGGCCGCCTGCAACAAAGCGTCCTATGCCCTGTGGCAGCAGTATTCCAAGTCGATGCAGTCGAACCCGCCAATCCATCTGCGCGACCTACTGGCGATCAAGCCTTTGGGCGCGCCGGTGCCGATTGAAGAGGTGGAAAGCATCACCGCGATCCGCAAACGCTTTGTCACGCCCGGCATGTCGCTGGGCGCATTGAGCCCCGAGGCGCATAAGACCCTCAACGTGGCGATGAACCGCATTGGCGCGAAGTCCGACAGTGGTGAAGGCGGCGAAGATCCCGCACATTTCCACCCGGAACCCAATGGCGACAACCCGTCTGCGAAGATCAAGCAGGTTGCATCCGGCCGCTTTGGTGTGACGGCGGAATATCTGAACGCCTGTGAAGAGCTGGAAATCAAGGTCGCCCAAGGTGCCAAGCCGGGTGAGGGTGGACAGCTGCCGGGGATGAAGGTCACTGATCTTATTGCCCGTCTGCGCCATTCGACCAAGGGTGTCACGCTGATCTCGCCACCGCCGCATCACGACATCTATTCGATCGAAGACCTTGCGCAGCTGATCTACGACCTCAAGCAGATCAACCCGCGCTGTAAGGTGACGGTGAAGCTGGTGTCATCATCCGGTGTCGGCACGATCGCCGCCGGTGTGGCCAAGGCCAAGGCGGATGTGATCCTGATCTCTGGCCATAATGGCGGCACAGGTGCATCGCCCGGCACGTCCATCAAATATGCCGGTCTGCCGTGGGAGATGGGCCTGACAGAGGCACATCAGGTGTTGGCGATGAACAACCTGCGCGAACGCATCACGCTGCGCACCGATGGTGGTCTGCGCACCGGTCGCGATATTGTCATGGCCGCCATGATGGGGGCCGAGGAATACGGGATTGGGACAGCCGCCCTGATTGCCATGGGCTGCATCATGGTGCGTCAGTGCCAGAGCAACACCTGCCCGGTCGGTGTCTGTACGCAGGACGAGGCGCTGCGCGACAAGTTCACGGGCAATGCCGACAAGGTGGTGAACCTGATCACCTTCTACGCCACCGAAGTGCGCGAAATCCTCGCCAGCATCGGGGCGCGCAGTCTGGATGATGTGATTGGCCGTGCTGATCTGCTGACGCAGGTCAGCCGGGGGTCGGCACATCTGGATGATCTTGATCTGAACCCGCTGCTGATCACGGTCGATGGTGCGAACAAGATTGTTTATGATCGCAACCGCCCACGCAATCCGGTTGATGACACGCTGGATGCGCAGATCGTCAAGGATGCCGCGCGCTTCCTGAACGATGGTGAGAAGATGCAGCTGGATTATGCCGTCCAGAACACGCTGCGCACCATCGGCACGCGGACATCCAGCCACATCGTGCAGCAATTCGGGATGCGCAACGCGCTGCAGCCCGACCATCTGACGGTGAAACTGCGCGGCTCTGCCGGGCAATCGCTGGGCGCCTTTGCGGCACCTGGGCTCAAGCTGGAGGTGTCAGGCGACGCCAACGATTATGTTGGCAAGGGCCTGTCGGGCGGCACGATTGTGGTGCGCCCGCCCATGGTGAGCCCGCTGGTGGCCTCTGACAACACGATCATCGGCAACACTGTGCTTTATGGTGCAACCGATGGCTATCTCTTTGCGGCCGGTCGCGCGGGCGAACGCTTTGCCGTGCGCAACTCTGGTGCAAAGGTCGTGATCGAGGGCTGCGGCACCAACGGGTGTGAATATATGACCGGCGGTGTGGCTGTCATTCTGGGTGAGATCGGTGCCAACTTTGGTGCTGGCATGACCGGCGGGATGGCCTATCTTTACGATCCCGATGGTCATGCGCCAGCGCTGATGAACATGGAAACGCTGGTGACATGCCCGGTGACCGTGGCCCATTGGGAGGATCAGCTGAAAGGCCTGATCACCCGTCACGCCGCAGAAACAGGCAGCCGCAAGGCGGAAGACATCCTGCAGCATTGGGACAGCGAAAAGGCCCATTTCCTGCAAGTCTGCCCGAAAGAGATGCTGGTGCATCTGCCGGCCCCGCTCAGCCTTGAGGACACCGCGATCCCTGCGGAGTAATTGCCACGCCCCCGCGCCGAAAAACGCGCGGGGGTTGTGCATGACTTGACCCGCTGGCCACGCCCGTGGCTTATGGATTGCAATGGCAGAGCAGAGCGCAACAGCAAAACGACCGGTCAAGAAACCGGCACCCAAAAAGAAGACCGCCAAGAAAGCCAAAAAGCTGGGACCGATCGAACGGGCGCGGCGATTTGTGCGGCGGGTTCTTTTCTTGGGGGTGTTCGCCTGCGTCGCCTTTGCCCTGCTCTGGACGCTGCTTTATGCGGTGATCAACCCGCCAACGACCCCCTACATGATCTCGGAAGGTCGCCGTTTGGGCGGGGTAGAGCGCGAATGGGTCGCGATGGATGATATTGCCCCTGTGATGGCCCGGTCTGCCGTCGCGGCAGAGGACGCCAATTTCTGTCTGCATTGGGGTCTGGATGTGACGGCGATTCAGGCTGCGGTGGAACGCGGGCGCGGTGGTGCCTCGACGATTTCGCAGCAGGTGGTCAAGAACGTCTTCCTTTGGCACGGCCGGTCATGGGCCCGCAAAGCGATCGAGGCGCTCTGGACACCGCTGAGCGAGGCGGTGTGGTCCAAACGCCGGATCGTGGAGATTTATCTGAACGTGGCGGAGTTTGATGAGGGCGTCTTTGGCGTGCAGGCCGCTGCCAGGCATTACTTTGGTGTTGATGCCAGCGATCTGTCGGCCACGCAGGCCGCACGGCTGGCTGCGATCCTGCCCTCACCCAAGAACCGGTCGGCCAGCAACCCCAGCACATTCACCCGCAATCGTGCTGCATCCATCCGCAGCGGGGCCGCAACCATTGCGGCGGATGGGCGCGCGGCCTGCTTTGAGGGCTGACGCCCCATTGATCCGGCCTGCCGCTTGCGGCATTGAAGAGGGGACCCATTGCAAGAGCATCCGATGAACACCCTCTATCATTACCCGTTGTCCCCGTTTTGTCGCAAAGTCCGCCTGTGTCTGGCCGAAAAGAAGATCGAGGTTGGTCTGGTCGAGGAACGCTATTGGGAGGAAGACCCGGAGTTTCTGCGCCGCAATCCCGCAGGCAAAGTCCCCGTGCTGAAGATGGACGGGCGCAATCTGTCAGACAGCACCGCAATCTGCGAATACCTTGACGAGGTACATCCAACGCCGCCGCTGCTGCCCAAAGACCCGGTGCTGCGCTGTGAGGCGCGCCGACTGGTCGGCTGGTTTGACGACAAGTTCTATCATGAGGTCACAACCAAGCTGACCGGAGAGCGGGTCTACCGCAAGGTGATGGGCACCGGATACCCCGACAGCACCAACGTGAAGGCCGGGGCAAAGGCGATCAAATATCACATTGATTATATGGCCTATCTGCTGGAAGACCGCCGCTGGCTGGCAGGCAATGAGATGACCATGGCGGATTTCGCCGCTGCCGCGCAGCTGTCCTGTCTGGATTACACCAGCGATGTGGACTGGAACCGCCATGAAAGCGTCAAGGACTGGTACGCCAAGATCAAGTCGCGCCCGGCGTTCCGGTCCATTCTTGCTGATGAGGTGCCGGGATTTACCCCGGCGGCCCATTATGCCGACCTTGATTTTTAGGCCACTGGCATTGCAGGGGGGCCAGCCCCCCGCCCCTGCGGGGCACCCCCCGGGATATTTATGAACAAAAGAAGTTTGCAGGACCGTTTGCGGGATGTCGCGCAAGAGGCGGGCTTTGCCGGAATGGGAGTCTGCCGCCCTGAGGCCGTGCCGGAACTGCCAGACCGTCTGCGCAGCTTTGTTGATGCCGGGATGCACGGGC
>JAHDGO010000079.1 GCA_020627605.1 Yoonia sp. | reverse complement strand
GGGTGTCACGTTCAGCGCGATCAACGCGCCCAGCAGGATAGCTGTCGTGCCAGAGCCCGGAATGCCAAGCGTCAGCAGCGGCACGAAAGAGCCGGTACAGGCGGCGTTGTTGGCCGTCTCTGGTGCGGCAAGGCCTTTGACGGACCCTTTGCCAAATTCGGCCTGCTCATCGCCTTTGGCGATATTGCGCTCTACCGCGTAGCCCAGGAATGACGCGATGGTCGCACCTGCACCGGGCAGCACGCCGATAAAGAACCCCTGGATCGACTGGCGCCCGATGACCGGTATCATGGCTTTGCCCTCTTCACGGGAAAAGCGCAGGTTCTCGATCTTGCCACCTTCACCCTGAGAAGCACCGCGTGCAGGGTTCAGCACCAGAAACAGCGCCTCTGGCAGGGCGAACATCGCCATGGCCAGCGTGATAAAGGAAATGCCCGACTGCAGATCCATCAGACCCATCGTAAAGCGCGGCATGTTGAACAATGCGCCTTCGCCGACGGTGGCAAGGATCAGGCCAAGCAGGGTCATCATCAATGCCTTGGCGACCTGACCGGTCCCCGCAAAGGCCGCGATGGCCGACAGACCCACGACCATCAGCGCAAAGTATTCAGCCGAGTGAAACAGCAAGGCCACCGATGACAGTGCAGGGGCGAAGATCATCAACAGGATGGCCCCGATGGTGCCGCCGGCGAAACTGGCGACTGCGGCAATTGTCAGGGCCTTGCCGGCCTGTCCGTTGCGCGCCATCGGGTAGCCGTCAAAACTGGTTGCCACCGTCCCTGCCACACCCGGCGCGTTCAACAGGATCGAAGAGGTCGATCCGCCAAAAATCGCGCCGTAGTAGACCCCGGCCAGCAGGATCAGCGCCGCCGCAGGATCACCCAGCGTGATGGCCACGGGGATCATGATTGCGATGATCGACATCGGCCCCAGACCGGGCAGCATCCCGATGAATGTGCCGATCAGGCAACCGGCGACCACCATCAGGATGTTTTGGACGGAAAATGCGGCCTGCAGGCCGATCATGATGCCTTCGAGCATGGTTCAGACCCCCAGAAAAAACGGAAATGGGCGCAGGAAGATGCCAAGCACCTCTTGCACCAGATACCAGACCCCACCAGCCGCGCAGAGGGCGACAGGGATCATGATGTGAAATTTACGCTCGCCCAGAATGGCGCTGCCGAGCACCAGAAAGCCCACTGTGGCAAGCAGGAACCCGGCGGGCCGCAGCAACAGGGCATAGGCGACCATCAGAACCAAAAGGGCGTTGGCCTGACCTGTCTTGTATTCGGACAGGCGGCGATAGTTGATGTCGGTGGCGTTTCCTTCGCCTTCGTCCTGCGGTTTCTCGATCCCCAGAAGGACGATCACGCCGACGATGCAGCCCAGCACGGCCAGCAATTTGGGGAATGTGGATGGCCAGACGGGATTGCGCTGCATGAAGGGCGGCAACAGCTGGTCCATGGTGAAAAATGCCGCGTAGCCGTAGACACAGCAAAACGCGATGAAAATGAGTGCGATCCAGCGATCCAGCGCCATGGTCTTCCCCCCGAAAGTCAGTCTGGCAATGTGCCCGGCCCCAAAGCGGGGGGCCGGGCGTGGTTTTCCTGGGTGTGAGTGGCCCTAGAGAAACCCGAGTGTCTTCATCAGGTCGCCGATCTCCTGTTCCTGATCTTCAAGGAAGGTGCGGAAATCGTCGCCGTTGTTGTAGATGTTGACCCAACCGTTGCGCGCGCGCACTTCTTCCCACTCAGGGGTGTCGTACATGGCGGCAATGGCCGTCTGCATCTTGATCAGCTGCTCTTCTGGCAGGCCAGGTGCAGCAAAGAACCCGCGCCAGTTGACGAAAGTCGTGTCCAGCCCCTGTTCCTTCATGGTTGGCGCATCTTCGAAGGCGGCGACACGTTCGTCAGATGTCACGCCCAGAATGCGCACTTCACCTTGCTGTGCCAGTGCAACCGCTTCGGAGAACCCTGTGGACAGCGCCTGAATTTCGCCGGACAGAAGGCCAGCCATGGCGGCACCGCCAGCGTCATAAGGGATGTAGTTGAAGGCTGTCGGATCCTCGCCAGCCGCCTGCATCACAGAGGCCGCAACAAGGTGATCAAGACCACCGGGTACAGAGCCACCACCAACGGCAAAGCCTGTGCCATCTTCACGGTAGGCCGCCAGCAGGTCATCCATGGTCTGGATTTCGCTGTCTGTGTTGACGACCAGTGCGGCGTAGTCGCCGATTGTGCCCGCGACAAGCGTCAGGTCACGGAAGCTTTGCGGGAACACACCGGTCAAAGACCGGATGACGATCGGAGTAGAGTTGACCATCACGGTGTTATTCATCGAGTCCGCGTTCTCGATCAGATGCGCGATTGCGACACCGCCGCCGCCACCGGACATGTTTTCATAGCTGGCCGATCCGACCAGACCAGCACCTGTCAGTGCTTCGCCTGTGCCGCGTGCTGTACCGTCCCAGCCGCCACCGGCGCCGCCGGGGATCAGGAAGTGCAGTTCATCCAGAACCTGATGGCCATCGGCCTGCGCAAAGCCAGTCAGTGCAAAAGTTGCTGTTGCCGCCGCGATAGCGGTCCGGCGTGTCCACCCAAGGGTGCTCATGTGGTATTCCTCCCAATTGACAAGGCGACCTCCCGCCGCCCACGTTGTGCCAGACAAGCATGCAAAGCTGACACAGGCCTGACACGGGCAATGGTAGCTGAAGAAACCGATGCGGGAAGCAGAAAAAATCATGCGATATCTGTTGGTTGAGGATAATCTGGAACTGGCCGAAGCCGTGGTCAGCCGCATTGCGCTGGACGGTCATGCCGTGGATCATGCGGCGACATTGGCAGAGGCGAGTGATTGTCTGGCAGCGGCGGATTACGATTTGATTCTGTTGGACGTGATGCTGCCGGACGGTGACGGGCGCGATTTTCTTGCCAGCCGCCGGGACGTATCAGAGACCCCTGTCATCGTTCTGACCGCACGCAGTCAGGTCAGTGACCGGGTCGGCGCGCTGGATCAGGGCGCGGATGATTACATCACAAAGCCATTTGATTTCGCCGAGCTGGAGGCGCGTTGCCGGGCTGTCCTGCGCCGCAGGGGCGGAGGCGCAAAGAACGAGATCAATCTGGGCACTGCTGTCTTTGATCCGACAAACGGGACGCTGCGCGACGGCGATCTGTCCGTTGATCTGCGCAACCGAGAACTGCGCCTGCTGGAGGTCTTTGCCAGACGACCGGGGCAAATCCTGTCAAAGGCGCAACTGATGGACCGGCTTTTTTCCTACGACGAAGAGGTCACAGAAAACACGATTGAGGTCTACGTCGGGCGCTTGCGCAAAAAGCTGGCCCTTGTGGGCGTGCGCATCGAAACCGTCCGCGGGCTTGGCTACCGGATAGAGACAGCATGACACCTTCGGGTTCTATCGGACGCCGCCTGACCGTTCTGCTGGCATGTGTTGCCGCGCTTTTGTCGGTATTGTCCTGGTCGATGGTGTCCAGCTTTGCCCGGCAGGCGGCGGAACGGACGCAGGACAATATCCTTGCGGCCTCTGCCACGACGATTGCCGAGGCGCTGCGCAGCGAAGGCGATGAAATCCGGCTGGAACTGCCATATGCCGCGTTTTCGATGCTGGGGGCCATCAGCCAGGACAGGGTGTTCTATCACGTCGATGTCGATGGGCAGACCTTGACCGGATACAGTGATCTTGCCCCCGATCTGGAGACACCTGCACCGGGGCAGATCAGTTTCGGGACGGTGACCTATCGGCAGGCGACGCTGCGCATGGTGTCGATCACCCGCGTGGTGCTGGCCGGTGCCGATCCTGTCCCGGTCACGGTTTCGGTCGCCCAGACCCGCGACGGGATCAGCGCGATTGCAACTGATCTGTCCCGTACCGCCGCCTTGCTGTGCGTTGCCTTCTTTGTGCTGGCGGTTGTCCTATCTGCCTTTGTCGCCAGGTCGTCGCTGAACCAGCTGACTACAGTGGCAGAGGCGGTCGCCCGGCGCGGCCCCAGCGACCTGCGCCCACTGCGCGACAGGGCCCCGACAGAGCTTGCACCGCTGATCCAGTCACTGAACCGGTTTATTGACCGGCTTGGCACCTCTTTGCGCCGGTCAGAAGAGTTTATCACCGAAGCCGCCCACCGTGTCCGCACCCCCTTGGCCACTGTTAGGGCGCAGGCCGAAGTTGCGCTGCATTCGGCGCGCGGTGACGAAGAAAAGGGTCGGTTGCGGCGGATGATCAGGGCCATAGACGAAAGCTCGCGTTCTGCCGGGCAGCTGTTGGATCATGCGACCGTGGCGTTCCGCGCCGATAGTCTGGCACATGATGCCATTGATCTGGCTGTCATTGCCCGCACCGTCACCTCTGCGCTGGAACCCACCGCAGAGATGAAGGACATCGCGATTGAACTGGCCAGCGAGACCGTCATCGTCAGAGGTGATGGCGTGCTTTTGGAAAGTGCTTTGCGCAATGTCGTCGATAACGCGATCAAATATTCATCGCCAGACACCACTGTTCGCATTGGTGTTAGTGCTGATGGCGCGCAGGCGCAGGTCAGGGTGGTGGATGAAGGGCCGGGGCTTGGTGCCGGGCCCTTCGACAGGTTCACAGAGCGGTTTCACCGGGGCGACAATGCAGAAGGCGTCGTCGGATCAGGGCTTGGGCTGACCATCGCCAACGAAGTGCTGGTCGCGCATGGCGGACATATTGTGCTTGCGCAAAACGAAGAAGGGAGAGGGGCATGCGTCACGTTATGTTTGCCATTGGCGTCTGGCTTGGCCTGACGGCATCGGGCCTGTCCGCGCTGGAGATTGAAGAGCGTAAACGCTACCCCGGCACATCGGATGCGATCTTGCGCATACTTTCAACGGCCGATCTTGCCGCGTTTGAGCCGATCATCCTGCGGTTCCAGACTGAAAGACCGGACATCGCGATTGATTACGTCGTTGCATCAAGTGCTGATGTGTTTGCGGCGATCAAAGACGGTGAAGACTTCGACCTTGTGATTTCGTCTGCAATGGATCTGCAGTTCCAGCTGGCCAATGATGGGTTGGCAAAGCCCTATATCTCTGATGCGACATCTGCCTTGCCGACATGGGCGCGCTGGCGTGATCTGGTCTTTGCCTTTACCTCGGAACCTGCCGTGACAGTGATTTCCACCGCGCGCTTTGCGGGATTGCGCCTGCCCACAACCCGACAGGAATTGATCGCCGTCCTGCGCGAAAACCCGGAACGTTTTGCTGGCGCCATCGGCACCTATGATGTCCGCGTCAGCGGTCTCGGCTATCTTTTTGCCACGCAAGAGGCGCGGAGTTCGGATGCTTTCTGGCGGCTGTCAGAGGTGATGGGGCGGCTCAATCCGCAGCTGTATTGCTGTTCAGGCCAGATGATTGACGATGTATCGCAGGGCCGGTTGGCCATCGCCTACAATGTCTTGGGCAGCTATGCCGCGCAAAGGCTGGAGGCACCCGAGGCGCAGGGCATGCAGATCCTTGAGCTGGAGGATTACGCCAATGTCATGTTGCGGACTGCCCTGATCGCATCCACCAGCGATGCAGAGGCTGCGGCCGGTGCATTTCTTGACGTGCTGCTGCGCGAGGGTCTGCGCGAGGATCGCGGCCAATGGGTCTTGCCGCCGCTGCGCAGTCAGGCCGATGATGACGCGCTGAGTTTTGGCCCCATTCGTCTGGGTCCTGCATTGATGGTCTATCTTGATCCGCTGAACCGACGTGCATTTGTCGAAAGCTGGGAAAGTGCCATGGAGCAGCAAAACTAACTTCGACGTCATCGCGGGCCGCCGACCTTGACCTCGCGACATTTTGCCCCACTGTGTCCCGTGACAACGGAACTGGAGGGACGATCATGACAAGACGGATTTCGCGCAATGTTGCGCTTCTTGGTGGCGCGCTGGGCGTTTGTGCTGCGACGGCATCTGCGGAAACGCTGCGCTGGGCCTCCAACACGGACCCGCAGACGATGGACCCGCATGCCGTCAACTCTGCCCCTGTGCTGTCGTTTCTTAACAATGTCTATGAGGGCCTCGTGCGCCGCGGTCAGGACATGTCGATTGAACCCTCGCTGGCCACATCGTGGGAACCGCTGGAGGGTGAGAACGGCTGGCGCTTCACCCTGCGCGAGGGCGTGACCTTTCAGGACGGTGCGGCCTTTACCGCAGAGGATGTGATGTTCTCTTACCAGCGGGCCTCTGACGAGGCGGCTGATGTGCGGTCGTGGTTCGCGCCGGTATCAGAGGTGCGTGTGGTCGACGATTTCACGATTGATTTCGTCACGACATCGCCAAACCCGCTGTTTCCGGACTCCATTGCGAATTTCATGATCCTCGACAAGGATTGGGCCGAAAGCAACGATGCCGCCTTGCCAGCGCGCGACGCGGAAAACTACGCAACACTGAACGTCAATGGCACTGGCCCGTTCACCGTCTCTGACCGCGATCCAGGCGTGCGCACCACGCTTGCCCCGCATGACGGCTGGTGGGACACGCCAGAGCACAACGTGACAGAGGCCGTCTTCACGCCCATCGGCAATGCCGCCACCGGGCTGGCGGCGCTGTTGTCAGGCGAGATTGATTTCATCCAGCCGATCCCGTTGCAGGACGTCGCACAGGTCGAAGGCCGCGATGGGTTCAAGGTGCTGGAAGGCGAGGAAACCCGCGTCATCATGTTTGGCTTTGGCCATGAGCATGACGCGCTGCTGTATTCCAGCGATGTCACTGACACCAACCCCTTTACCGATCAGCGTGTGCGCATGGCCGCCGCCCATGCGATTGACATCGACAGCATCAACCGCGTGCTGTTCCGTGGCAAGATCGCGCCTGCCAACCAGCTGGTGCCAGCGGGTATCTCTGGCTATTCGGCGGCTAACGAAAACCGTCTTGGCTATGACCCGGACCGCGCCCGCGAACTGCTGGCAGAGGCGGGGTATCCTGAGGGCTTCAGCTTTGGCCTGAAGTGCCCCAATGACCGCTACATAAATGACGAGGCGCTGTGCCGTGCGGCCGCGTCGATGTTTGCTGCCGTCGGTCTGGATGCAGAGCTGTCGACTGGTCCGGTGCGGGATTACTGGCCACAGCTGCGCGAAGATGACTTTGATATGTATCTTCTGGGCTGGTCGCCGGGCACCTTTGATATGGAACACCCCATCCGTTTCCTGCTGCATAGCCAGGATGACGAGAAGAAGCTGGGGTCGTGGAATTTTGGCAACTATTCCAACGAGCGCGTTGATGCGCTGCTGCCGGAGATCCAGCAGGAAATCAATCCAGAGGCACGCCAAGCCATGATCGACGAGGTTGTCGCGATCACGCAGGAAGAGGTGGCCTATATCCCGCTCTATACGCAGCCACTGATCTGGGCCGCGAAAGACAACATCGACCTGACACAACGGGCCGATAACTTCTTCATGCTGCGGTGGGTGACGGTCAACTGATCACCCTGAAAAAAGCAGAAAGGCGATGATCTATTTCATCCTCAAGCGGCTGGTGCAGTCCGTCTTTGTGATGCTGGCCGTCGCCTTTCTGGCCTTTTCGCTGTTCCGGTTCGTCGGTGACCCGATCACCCAGATGACGGGTGTCGAAACCTCTGTCGCGGATCAGGAACGGCTGCGCGAGGAACTGGGTCTGAACGACCCGTTCATCCTGCAATTCGGACGATTTACCACCGATATGCTGCAGGGTGATTTCGGGTTTTCCTTCCGCACGCGCCAGCCCGTGGCCGAGATGATCGTCGACCGCATTCCCGCCACGCTGGAGCTTGGGGTGGTGGCCTTGCTGATTTCATTGATCGTTGGCATCCCGGCGGGGGTCTATACCGCATTGCGACCGCGCGGGGTGGCCACGCAGGCGATCTTGCTGACAACATTGGTGGGGGTGTCGATCCCTACGTTTGTCATCGGGATCATGCTGATCTTTATCTTTGGTGTGCAGCTTGGCTGG
>JAHDGO010000487.1 GCA_020627605.1 Yoonia sp. | reverse complement strand
GTAGAGGGCCGTGCGGTCCTGCACCCCTTGCACCGATCCACCCGCTCCGCGCCATAACGTATCGGACACAGGCACTGCAGGTGCCGCCCCCGCATGCGTGTCCAGTGCGGCAATGACCTGATCTATCAACGTGTTGCTTACGCAGGGCCGGGCTGCGTCATGGATCAACACCCGGTCTAACCCGGCGTTCACGGCAGACAGGCCTGCCTGCACCGATGCCGCCCGCGTCGCGCCGCCGGTGACGACATCTGCAACAGGGTCGCGCGGCCAGAGGTCGGTGTCGCGGTCATCCTCGTGCAGCACCAGAATGAGCTGGCTGATCGCCGGATGATCGAAAAACCGGTGCATGGCGTAGGCCGCGACCGTCTGTCCCCCCAGTGCTTGCCATTGTTTGGGCACCTCGCCACCTGCGCGGGTGCCGCGCCCAGCGGCGACGATGATGGCGGCGATGGTCATGGCCGGTCCTGTCTTGTGGTCTTCCGCCAAGGTGTATGACGGCAGGTTCGCCAAGGCAATTTGGCAAATGCCGATGCATTCTGCCTAAAATTTAATCATATGCTGATAAGTGAGGAGAAATCGCGCATGGTTTCGTTGTGGCCAAGCCAAATCCACCGTATTTCCTGCGTCACGCGTAACAACTGTGCAGATGACTGTTCCTTTGGCAAAGTCTATTTCCATTGATCTTGGCACCGTGGCGCTTGCGCCGCCGGTCGCGCTTGCGCCGCTTGCGGGGATCACCGATCTGCCGTTCCGCCAGCTGGTTGCGTCATTTGGCGCAGGCTGGGTGGTGAGTGAGATGGTCGCCAGTCAGGAAATGGTGCAGGCCAAGCCCGGCGTGCGCGAACGGGCAGAGCTGGGATATGATCAGGCGGGAACGGCTGTGCAACTGGCCGGCCGCGACGCCTACTGGATGGCAGAGGCCGCGCGCATGGTTGCTGCCAATGGTGCCGCGATCATCGACATCAATATGGGTTGCCCGGCCAAGAAGGTCACAAATGGCTACTCTGGGTCCGCCCTGCTGCGCACACCGGACCACGCGCTGCGGCTGATCGAGGCTGTCGTGAATGCGGTTGATGTGCCCGTCACGCT
>JAHDGO010000078.1 GCA_020627605.1 Yoonia sp. | reverse complement strand
CCTGCGCAAACTGGCAATTTCTTTTTAGCTGAGGGCGGGCCACCTTGGGTTCATCACCAATGATGGAGCATCACAATGCAACAGACAGTTCTTATCCTCGGGGCCAACGGCAAGATCGGCACCCATGCGGCTGAAGCCTTCTGGAACGCCGGTTGGGCCGTGCGTCTGTATGACCGGACCAAAGGCAATATGGCAGAGATGGCCAAGGGTGTGGATGTGATCGTCAATGGCCTGAACCCGCCCAACTATCATAACTGGGCCAAGACAATTCCGGCCATCACTGAACAGGTGATCGCCGCAGCAAAGGTCAGCGGTGCCACCGTGATCATCCCCGGCAACGTCTACATTTACGGCGACCAGCCGGGCACGCTGGATGAGGCGACGCCACATCTGGCCACCACGCGTAAGGGCCGCGTCCGGATTGAAATGGAAGAGGCCTATCGCGCATCCGGCGTGCAGACCATCATCCTGCGGGCCGGCAACTTCATCGACCCGCAAGGCAACGGCGATATCATGAGCCTGTTCGTGATGCGTGACATCGCCAAGGGTCGCCTGACGGCCGGTAGCGCAGCTGACACGATGCAGGCCTACGCCTATGTGCCAGACTGGGCCCGCGCTGCCTTGGCGCTGGCTGAAAAACGCCAGAGCCTTGGATCATTCGAAGATGTCCCTTTCCCCGGGCACGCCTTTACCACCGCCCAACTGCGGGCAGAGGTCGCGTCAGCAACAGGGCGTGACATCAAGATCAGCCGCTTTCCCTGGTGGATGATGACCTTGCTGAGCCCGGTATGGGAACTGGCGCGGGAGTTGCGCGAGATGCGCTACCTCTACGCCATGCCACATCAGATCAGCGGGGCGAAATTTGCGCGGCTCTTGCCTGATTTCCAGCCCACGCCAATGGCGGATGTCATGCGCGCGGGCCTACCGGGTGACATCTACCCAGACAAGGTGATGCACGCCAGCCGCCAAACCATCGCTGCCGAGTAGCGCGGCGTCAGGGTCATCCGCGCCGGGCCAGAAAACCCCAGCGCCGGTGACCTGCCATGTCGCCGCTGGCAGAACATAACTGACGCGCAGATCACCCGGCCCGTCATCTGCCCAATCCGCTGTCGGCAATCCTGGCAGCGGATCCTGAAGCCGGGGATCGGCCAGAAATTCTGCCATCGCGGCAGAGATCCCCTGCCCTGCCACCGGATCAAGGTTGGCATTGCCAGCGATCACGAAATCCTGCGGCACAGGTCCCAACCCACCATCGAGAACGACCTGCCACAGGCGCAACTCGTCGCGGTTGCGCAAACCGTTGCGGTCCTCCTCGCCGTCAAAGACCGGCGGTGTGGCGGAAAAGGCCATCACATGCAGCGGTGGGCCATCAGGGACGCTGACCGGTACAATCCAATGCCCTGTCGATGACAGACGCAGCTTTGCCACCACCGCATCCTCCCAAAACGGGCCATCGGCGGTCTGCGGCAGCGCCGAACCCGGCAAGTCCCGCCACAGCAAGGAAGAATGATCAACCACATCCTCCGTCACGACGGGATAGCGCGAGAGGATCGCCAGCCCCCCGTCCCCTGCAAACCGGCCATAACCCTGGGCATCGCGTGCATCACCCAGCTTGCCATTGCGGTCCAGATCGACGCCGCTTGGCATGCCTGCGTTGCTGGGCAAGGCGAAGTGATACGGATAGATCCCGCCAAACAGGTCCGCAAATGCGGCCAGCGCCAGCCCATCCAGATCGTAGTCAAAGTCGGTCAACACCAGAACATCAGGGGTCATTTGCGCAATCACGGCCTGCGTCGCGCTGATCTGAGGATCATCACCCTTCATCAGATCGCGCAGCAGCAGGCCCGGACCATCTCGGCTGAGGGGCGCGGCATAGGTGGCGATGCGGTAGGTGTCAGCCCCGGCGACAGTCGCCCACGGCAAACACGCGATCAGACATAAGAGGTGTCGATACGGTCGTTCGCGCGCTGGCGCTGCAGAAGGATCATCTGCGCCACGCGCGACAGGGCAACACCGCGCATCAGAATGCTGGCTGGCAGAAACGCCCATGCAGATACCGTCCAGATCAAGGTCTGCGGATTGTCCAGATTGATCGGGGTGCCAAAAAGGGACACCAGTTTGACAATCGCTGGCACAAAGAATGGCAACAGAAACCCTAACACAATGTTAACGCGGCCATCGCGCTGCAGCCGACGGACCACATCACCTCCGGCGGTGGGGTCAAATGTGGGCAAGTTGATCCAGACGTTAAACGCCTCTGTCCGGCGCGGCCAATGGTACATGCGCAAGCGAATGACAAACCAGATCACTGAAAATACGGCCACAAGATAGCTCAGGCCAGCGGCGTCACGCAGCCGGTTGATCACCTCTGGGTCGGTGCCTGGCGGCATCATCAGCACCATAAGGCGCACCGGCGAATAGGGAAAATCGATGGTTTGGCCAATTTGCGACCCGCTCAACTGAAACAGGGTCGATATTTCGGACGGGGAATCGTTGGCGCGAAAGATCACCGCCAAACACAACACCGTCGCAAACAATGCCGAGAACCTGATCCGGTTGAACGGCGGCGCATCGCGAAACTCGACCAGGCTGGGGCTGCTGGAGCTGTATTCCACAATGGTGAAAAGCGCGCCGAAGATCGCAACAAGTGTCACGATCTGTGTGCTGTCACTGCTGGATTGCGGCAGCAGGGCATAGGGCATCACGATCAACATGACGACCAATGCCGCACGGACAAATGCACCTGGCAGACGTGAAAGCACTGCACTTCTTCCTTTGTTGCCCCATTGGAAACTTCGCCGATTGCCCCAGATCAGGCAACCCACGACTGTTTCGCATTTTTCTTATTGTTTCCATCTTGGGGCAAAGTGCCGTGCCGCATCAATCAGCAGATGTATCTAAGATGAACAGCGGGCGAGTTTTGCCATGCAAGTGATGCATGAATGCAACCGATTGTGGCTTTTGGGCCAATCGTCCAGCGCCGGGCGCCCAAACACTGGGCCTCCAAGAAAAAAGCCGCGCCCGAAGGCGCGGCTTTCATGCGGTTGTTCGGTGGCTCATACCCAGGGACGTGCGGCCTGTGCCTCTGCCTCGAAACTGTCAATCGACGCTGCCTTTTCCATTGTCAGGCCGATATCGTCGAGGCCGTTCATCAGGCAATGCTTTTTGAAGGGATCGACGTCAAAGCTGAAGACTTCACCATCCGATGATGTGATTGTCTGCGCCTCAAGATCCACCTCGATGCGGGCGTTTGCGCCCTTTTCGGCGTCTTTCATCAGCACGTCGACCTGCTCTTGCGGCAGGGCGATGGGCAGAATGCCGTTCTTGAAGCAGTTGTTGTAAAAGATATCCGCATAGGACGGTGCGATCACGCAGGTGATCCCGAAATCCGCAATCGCCCATGGCGCATGTTCACGCGACGATCCGCAACCAAAGTTGTCGCCGGCCACAAGAATTTGCGCCTCGCGATACTGCGGCTTGTTCAGCACGAAATCAGGGATCTCGTTGCCATCCTGATCAAAGCGCATTTCGTCAAAGAGGTTTGCACCAAGGCCTGACCGTTTGATCGTTTTCAGGAACTGCTTGGGGATGATCATATCGGTGTCGATATTGACCAGCGGCAGTGGCGCGGCGATGCCGCTGAGTTTGGTAAAGGCCTTCATGACATCATCTCCCGCACGTCGGTCAGTTTTCCGGTGATCGCCGCAGCTGCCGCCATTTGAGGCGACATCAGGTGGGTCCGCCCGCCGCGCCCTTGCCGCCCCTCAAAGTTGCGGTTCGATGTCGCCGCGCAGCGCTCGCCCGGTGCCAGTTGGTCCGGGTTCATCGCCAGACACATGGAACAGCCCGCCAGACGCCATTCAAAACCGGCCTCCTTGAAGATATCGGCCAGCCCCTCTTCCTCGGCCTGTGCGCGCACAAGGCCAGAACCGGGAACGACCATCGCGCGTTTCACGGCGATCTTCTTGCCTTTCAGGATCGCAGCGGCGGCGCGCAAATCCTCGATGCGGCCATTGGTACAGGACCCGATAAAGACCGTGTCGATGGCGATATCAGACAGCGGAGTACCTGGCTTCAGGTCCATGTAGTCGAGCGAGCGTTGGGCCGCCCCGACCTTGCCACCGGTGAAATCTTCGGCGGCCGGCACATTCGCCGTGATTGGCAGCACATCCTCTGGCGAGGTGCCCCATGTGACGACAGGTGCGATGTCTTCACCTTTCAGCGTCACAACCTTGTCGAAATGCGCCCCTTCGTCGGTGTAGAGCGTGCGCCAATAAGCCTCTGCCGCTTCCCAAGCCGCACCCTTGGGTGCGTGTGGACGGCCCTTGCAATATGCAAAGGTCTTTTCATCAGGCGCGATGAGGCCAGCGCGCGCGCCACCTTCGATCGCCATGTTGCAGACGGTCATGCGGCCTTCCATCGACAAATCGCGGATTGCCTCGCCGCAATATTCGATGACATAGCCGGTGCCGCCAGCGGTGCCGGTGGCCCCGATCACGGACAGGGTGATGTCCTTGGCCGTCACACCTGGGCGCAGCTTGCCGGTGATCTCGACCTTCATGTTCTTCGACTTCTTCTGGATAAGGGTTTGGGTGGCCAGAACATGCTCTACCTCTGACGTTCCGATCCCATGCGCCAGCGCGCCGAACGCACCATGGGTTGCCGTATGGCTGTCACCACACACGACGGTCATGCCGGGCAGGGTCCAGCCCTGTTCGGGGCCCACAATATGCACGATGCCCTGTCGGACGTCAGACACCGGGTAGTAGTGAATGCCGAATTCCTTGGCATTGGTATCAAGGGCGGCAACCTGAATGGCGCTGTCCTCTGTCATGTTCTTGGGGTCTTCGCGACCGGCTGTGGTCGGCACGTTGTGGTCCGGCACGGCGATGGTCTTTTCCGGCGCGCGGACCTCGCGGCCTGCCATGCGCAGCCCTTCAAAGGCCTGCGGGCTTGTCACCTCATGCACAAGGTGGCGGTCAATATACAGCAGGCAGGTGCCGTCATCGGCCTCATGGGCTACATGCGCATCCCAGATTTTATCATAGAGCGTTTTGGGGGACATCGTCCTCTCCCGTCATAATAATGTCAGTGATCGAAGGGGTGTGGTCGTGCAGATCCGGTCAGCCGCGCGCAAGCACGGCACAGGTCGCACCGAAAAAACGCCAAGGCAGACGCGCGCGATCATCCATGTCAAAAACCTTCGTCATAGGCGCACAGATACACAGGCCGGTCAGGCCTCGCAAGACCTGACATGACGCGTGCAAATCCTTTGCTGCTTTAGGTCGTTGTGGCCAATGCTGGCAGACCGGCACCGGCCTGCACCGCCTGGAAGTTGGCCAGTGCATCATCTGCTGACAGGCCGGCGTCCAGTGTCACATCGACCTCTACCGATGCCGCGACGGTCGCAATCGGCACACTGCGGCCGAGCACGAATGCGCGGGCCGTCTCAAATGTTTCGCCCGCGCCAGGTTCGTCGGCAGGGTCAAGGAAGGACACTTCGATGTTGTAACCTTCGATGCCGTTGATTGTGCCTTCGGTCACTGTGACCTCCAGATCGGCAGTCAATGCAGCCGGATCGCTGGTGTCGATGGTCATGACAATGCCGTCACCCGTGCCAAGCTCGCTGATGATGGCCACGGTTTGCTGGGCATCATCATCATTGGCCAATGCATAGTAGGTGTCGGTGCCTGCGACACCGTCCAACTCACCACGGCCCGTGACCATGACAAGATCGTCGTCGCCTTCACCGCCAAAGGCGATGCCCTCTTCCCCCCAAAGCAGGATGTCGTCGTTGCCGCCTTCGCCGCGCAGGGTATCGGTGCCGGTATTGCCAAGGATAACGTCGTCGCCGTTCCCGCCGCGCACGATATCATTTCCGGTGCCAGCATCGATGAAGTCATTGCCGGCATCACCTTCGATGGTGTCATTGCCGCCCATACCGAAAAGCTCGTCGTTGTCAGCACCACCATCAATGACATCGCGGTCTTCGCCGCCGGTCACGATATCCTCGCCACCGCCGCCCAACAGCGTATCGGGACCGCCGTTGCCGTTGATCACATCATCGCCGAGAAATCCGCGGATTTCCTCGCCTTCGCTGGTGCCTTCCAGTTCATCATCTTCGGGTGTCCCGCGAATGATGCCATCCTCATCGGCACCTCCGTCGTCGTCATCGTCGCCCAGAAAAAGCGGGATCAGCGCAAGGCCTGCGCCAAGCAAAAGCAGAAGGGTGATATCCATGGCAAATGACCTTGCAGAACCGTGAGTTAATGATTTCTTAACTCTTAAGCCTACACCGGACAAGCATCCTGCATCGCCATGATAAATCCGGCGACAATCTGTTGCTTGATTGGCCCTGCCTGCCGTGTCACGCTGGCCCTGCGCGGCAAAAAGGACCAAGATGGCTGTTCACGACAACCAGACCCAAGCGACCGGCACCGACGCGCCGCTTGCGCCACCTCTGGAAGAGGTGATCAGCATCAGCACGGATCTCTGGACGCAGGCGCAAGTCTTTGTGGACAGCATGTTTCGCACCTGGAACCTCTACCAGTTGCTGATCGCGCTGGGGGTGTTCGCCTTCGCCCATGTCCTGCGGGCCATCCTTGGGCCCCGCATCAGGGCGTGGATGGGGTCTCGCGAAAACTGGCCAAAATGGCGGATGCGCATCCTTGTGGTGGTCCACCAACGCCTGCGGGCCATCTTCTTTGTCGCCCTGATCTGGACAGTCACGCTGATCATGCGCGAGGTGACGTGGCCCAGCCGCAGCTATCTGTTGGGCGTCATCGGTACGCTGGCCTTTGCCTGGCTGGCCATCGTCTTTGCCACGCGCCTGATCAAAAGCCCGTCGCTGCGCAAGATCGTCCGCTACGGGGCCTGGACATGGGCCACTTTGCAGATCCTCGGGCTGCTTGACCCGGCAGAGCGGTTGCTGGACAGCGTCGCTTTCAGCATCGGTGAGATCCGGTTTTCCCTTCTCTTGCTGGTGCAGGGGCTGGTCATTCTGGGCGTGCTGATCACGCTGGCGCGCTTCTTTACCCGCACCACAGCGACACGGATCAGGGCGAATGAAGACATCAGCCCGTCAATGCAGGTGCTGATTGTCAAAGGCGTGCAGATCGCCTTTTACGGCGCTGCGTTCTTTCTTGGCGTGCGCGCGCTTGGAATCGATCTGACAGGGCTGGCGGTGCTGTCAGGTGCCATTGGTGTGGGTCTTGGTTTTGGTCTGCAAAAGGTGGTGTCAAACCTTGTGTCTGGCGTCATCATCCTTTTGGACAAATCCATCAAGCCCGGGGACGTTATCAGCCTTGGCGACACCTTCGGCTGGATCAATTCACTGGGCGCGCGCTATGTCTCGGTGGTGACGCGCGACGGGCGGGAGTATCTGATCCCGAACGAGGATCTGATCACGGGCCAGGTGGTGAACTGGTCACATTCCAACGACTTCGTGCGCCTCGATATCCACTTTGGCACCGCCTATCACGACAATCCGCATGATGTGCGCCGGATCGCGATTGAAGCCGCGCAAAGTGTGGACCGTGTGCTGAAATCACGTCCGACGGTCTGCCATATCGTGGGGTTCGGCGACAGTTCGGTCGATTACATCCTGCGGTTCTGGATCAAGGATCCGACCGGCGGTCTGACGAACATCCGCGGCAATGTCTTTCTGGCGCTTTGGGATGCCTTTGCTGAGAACGACATCAGCATCCCGTTCCCGCAGCGCGAGGTGAAGCTGCTGGAGAGCGAGCAGGTGAACGTGAGCATGGCTGGCGGGGATGGCAACTGAGCGGACTTTGCTGCCGTTCAAATGAGTCACACCAGAAACCACAGAGAACAACCGCCCGGCCAGCGCCTGATGTCGTATAGGGTTCATCCCACATCTTCCCAACATCTCAACAAAAACGGGCCGCGCATCTCTGCGCGGCCCGTTTAACCGTCAGATCTTGACCCTTCAGCCCTTGTTCATCCGGTTCTCGATCAGATCATCGACCACCGATGGATCAGC
>JAHDGO010000077.1:3893-8385 GCA_020627605.1 Yoonia sp. | reverse complement strand
ACGGCAGCAAGGAACAGATAGGGGTTCACATCACCCCCCGCGACCCGGTGTTCGATCCGCCGCGCCTTGTAGCTGCCACCCGGCACCCTGACAGAGGCGGTGCGGTTGTCATAAGCCCAGCAAATGCTTGTCGGCGCATGAGAGCCGGGCACAAGCCGTTCATAGCTGTTGGCATGGGGTGCAAAGATCAGCGCAAGCTCCGGAATACCCGCAAGACATCCTGCGATGGCATGTTGCAGCAGCGGCGTGCCTTCGCGGCTGTCATTGGCAAAGATATTGTTGCCATCGGCATCCAGCACCGAGAAATGCGTGTGCAGCCCGTTGCCGGAATATTCGTCATAGGGTTTGGCCATGAAACTGGCCGCCATGCCGTGCTTGCGTGCCAGACCGCGCACCAGCATCTTGAACAGCCATGCATCGTCTGCGGCCTTCAGCGCATCGGGGACATGTTCGAGATTGATCTCGAACTGACCCAACCCGCTTTCGGAAATCGCGGCCTCTGCCGGGATATCCATGGCATCGCAGCCTTCGTAAAGCTCGTTGAAGAACAGATCAAAAGCATCAAGGGCGCGCAGTGACAGCACCTCTGCCGCGTCGCGCCGTTTGCCCGACCGTGGTGATTTCGGCTGCCGCAGGTCCTTGCCGCTGTCATCGACAAGGTAGAACTCCATTTCTGTTGCCACAACAGGCGTCAGGCCACGCTCTTTGTAGCGGGCCAGCACCTTGGCCAGCGCATGGCGCGGGTCCCCGGCAAAAGGCGTGCCATCCTCGTGATGTGCCCAAAGTGGCAGAATGGCAGAGGGGCTGGGCAACCACGGCATCGGGACATACCCCCGCTCTGTCGGCAGCATGACGCCATCGGCATCGCCTGACTCAAAGACCAGCGGGCTGTCGAGGATATCCTCGCCCCAGATATCGACATTCATGACGGACAGCGGCATCCGCGTGCCTTCGGCCTCCAGCTTGGCGGCAAAGCGGCGCGGCACCCGCTTGCCACGCGCCTGACCATTCAGGTCAGCGGCCCCGCAGCGCACGTTGCGGACCTCTGGATGCTCTTCCAGCCAACTCATCTGATCACCTGTGGTTTGTATTTGATGGATTTGCGCCGGTCCTGCGGCAGATGCCGGTTCAGACGGTTATTGACCAGTCCGAAAAGGCCGATGACGACCAGCGTCAGCAGGATGAAATAGCCCGCAAGGATCGGGTAGGGGACAAAGGGGTTGAACGTCTTGTCGGCAAAGTAATTGGCATAATAAAGCGCGTCGCCCCGCTGTTGCGTCGCCGGAAAGCCGGAAAAGAACACCAATGTGGTGGCATGAAACAGAAAGATCGCCTCGTTCGTATAGGCGGGCCATGCCAGCCGCAGCATCGTGGGCCAGATCACCCGCCTGAACCGGGACCAGCCTGACAGGCCATAGGCATCTGCCGCTTCTGTATCGCCTTTGGGGATGGATTGCAGCGCGCCATAGAAAATCTCGCCCGAATAGGCGGCAGTGTTCAAAAACAAGACCACCAGCGCACCCAGCCAGGCAGAGGTGAACGGATCAAAGAAACTGCTCACGCCCTTGAGGCTGAGAAACACAAAATAGGCAAAGAAGAACTGAATGAAGAGTGGTGAGCCACGGAAGAGAAAGATGAACCATTCGGCCGGTTTGCGCACCAGCGGGTTCTCGGCCGCCTTGCCAAGCGCCACAGCCGTGGCAAGGAAAAAGCCGCTGACGAGGGCGAAGATCCCGAAATAGATGTTCCAGATCATGCCGGATCCGATCAGCACAAACTGCTGACACAGCGTGAAATCCGTGCGCGGCAGCAGACGTTCGCCAAAGCCCTGACTGCGCAGGGCATAATCGGCAATGGTTTCCCAACAACTCATGCCGCCGCCTTCCGCTGACGCTCACCGGCGGCGGTGGCCTGCCCGTGGGTCAGCCGGGCCATGATCCGGTCCAGCACAACTTCGGATACTTTAGTAAAGCACAGATAAAAGATCAGCAGCGCCCCGAAATACCACATGCGCCAGTCGGGGTGGGGGTAGTCGGTGAATTGCGGTTGTTTGGCCCCGCCCAATTCACGTGCCCAGTAAACGATGTCCTCGACCCCCAGCAGAAACAAGAGCGGCGTTGCCTTGATCAGCACCATCCACAGGTTCGACAGCCCGGGCAGCGCATAGACCCACATCTGCGGCACCAGCACACGCCAGAACGTCTGGCGCTGGTTCATCCCGTAAGCCTCTGCCGTTTCCAGCTGTCCCTTGGGCACGGCCCGCATGGCGCCAAACAGGACATTGGCGGCAAAGGCACCAAAAACGATGGCGAATGTCAGCACGGCCAGGAAAAACCCATAGGTTTCATGCACCCATTGGGGCGCGTTGCCCAAGGGCAGTTTCGCGGCGGTGCAGACCACAAAATCATTGCCCTGCCGGATCGGTTCGTCCCAGTCGGGGCATTTCACCTTGTGGCGCAGGTATTCGAACGCCTGATCCAGCGCGATGACGAAGAACAGGAAAAAGGCGATATCAGGGATGCCGCGCACGATGGCGATATAGGTCTTGCCGATCCAACGCAGTGGGGCGATGGCACTGCGGGCCGCCGAGGCACCGGCAAAGCCGAACGCCAGCGCTGTCGGCGCGGTGATCGCCAACAACAACAGCACCGTACCCACGGCCCAGTAGATCGACATATGTTTGCCGGTGGTCAGATAGCATGACAGCCAGGTGAACCCGTCTAACGTGGTGGGGTCTGAACAGTACGCGAACATGCAGGGCCTTGGATTGCTTTGCCTGTCATCCGTCCATCAATTGCCCTTGTCTGTCAACGGATTGCAGCGATTATGGCGCCGGTGAACACAGGCAACGCCCGGGAAGGGGCTTTATGGCACAATCAGTGATCATTGTTGGGGCCGGAATGATCGGTGCAGCAACTGCGTTGCAGATGGCCAAGGCAGGCTGGCGTGTGACGGTGCTGGCCGCTGGTGGGGCTGATGCGACCAGCGCCTCTTTCGGCTGGATCAACGCGAGCTTTTACCTCTCCCCCGACCATCACCGTTTGCGGGCTGCGGGGCTTGCCGCATGGCACCGATTGCAGGATGTGGTCGCAACAGACGTGGTCTGGCAGGGCTGCCTGTGCTGGGACATGGACGCGCAGGGGCTGGCGCAGACAGAGGCGCAGTTGCAGGCGCTGGACTACCCCGTGTCGCGGATCACATCGGCAGAACTGCGGCAGCTTGAACCGCATCTGCTGACCACGCCGGACGCGGCGTTGCACTTCCGCTCTGAAGGCGCTGCACAGTCGGGCCATGCAGCCGCGGCGCTTTTGCGGGCGGCGCAGCGCCATGGTGCGCAAGTGATCCGCAACGCTGTTGTGTCAGAGGTGCTGTTGTCACCGAGTCCCGGCGTTTCGACGCAATGGGGCAAGTTGATGGCGGATCAGGTGATCCTTGCGGCGGGCACCGGCACCCCGGTGCTTGCCAGATCAATCGGGGTCGATATTCCGCTGGTGCATCGTCCGGCGTATATTCTGCGCACCGCACCGGTCGCGCCGCTGCTGAACCATGTGTTGGTCACACCTGTGGGCGAAATCAGACAGGAACCAGACGGGTCAATCCTGATGCCAGTGGCCCCCGGCCATCAGGCTGATGCGGCGGGCGAACTTGTTGAAACACCTGATAAGGCCGCCGATGCCGCCATGGCACGCCTGCGCGGGGTGTTGCGCCTGCCAGATGATCTGGACTGGGCCGAGGTGACGTTGGCCGAAAGGCCTGTGCCACAGGATGGTTTGCCTGTGGTCGGGCCGGTCGCAGAGGGTGTCTATGTCGCGGTCATGCATTCCGGGATCACCCTTGGCCCCGTCATGGCAGAGCTGATCGCGGCAGAGCTGTCACAGCGGCGCGACAATGCCGCGGCTGCGACACTGGCGCCTTACCGACCGGACCGCTTTGCATGACAAAAGGGCCGCCCGAACGGACGGCCCTTCGTGATTTCCGGTCAGGGGTGGCTTAGAACTGCTCACCCACCTCCCACTTTGCGATCAGCGCGTTGAGCGAGCCGTCGTCTTTCATCGACGCAATCGCGGCGTCCAGCTTTTCGCGCAGCTCGCCATCGCTTTCGCGCAGGCCAAGGCCAACGCCGCCACCGATCAGCTCTTGCTGTTCCAGCATGACCAGTTCTGCATCTGCATCAGCAATCGGCATCAGGAAGGATTTGTCAGCCAGAACCGCATCAGCTTCACCGGATTTCACAGCAGCGATGGTTTCGTCAGGTGTGGCAAATTCCAGCAGGGTCGCACCGGTTTCGGCAATGAAAGCGGCCTGAATGGTGCCTGTCTGCGCGGCCAGAACGCCGCCTTCCAGATCAACATCATCCGACATCGCCAGATAGGCGGATGGGTCAGGCTGAGTGTAGTTCTGCGAGAAGTCGATGACCTCGTCACGCTCGTCCGTGATGGACATGCCGGCGATGATCACGTCGTAGTTGCCGGATACGAGGTTGGGGATAATG
>JAHDGO010000077.1:0-3883 GCA_020627605.1 Yoonia sp. | reverse complement strand
GGCACGCGCGCACAGCTCATCGCCCAATTCACGCTCAAAACCGTCAACTTCACCATCGTCGTTGAGGAAGTTGTACGGAGGGTAGGCACCTTCGGTGCCAAGGCGGACAACAGCATGGCCGTCGGCCAGTGCCATGGACCCGACAAGGGCGAGTGCAGCCGTAGATAGGATCAGGTTTTTCATCTTTTCGTTCTCCCGTTTGGATGAAGTTCAGGCGGCCGTGGCGGAAAGGAATCCGCGCAAACGGTCGGTCTTGGGGTTGCCGAACAGGTCGGCGGGTGCGCCTTCCTCTTCGATCTTGCCTTGGTGCAGAAAGACGACATGGTCACTGACATCAGCGGCCAGTCGCATGTCGTGGGTGACGATGATCATGGTGCGGCCTTCACTGGCCAGATCCTTGATCACCTTCACGACTTCCTGCTCAAGCTCGGGGTCCAGCGCGCTGGTCGGTTCATCGAACAATAGCGCCTTGGGTTCCATGCAAAGCGCGCGCGCGATGGCGGCGCGTTGCTGTTGCCCGCCAGACAATTGGGCGGGGTAGGCATCGCATTTGTCGCCGATGCCGACCTTATCAAGATATTTGCGTGCTGCGGCCTCAACCTCTGCCTTGTCGCGTTTCAGCACGGTGACAGGGGCCTCCATCACATTCTGCAGGATCGTCATATGCGCCCACAGATTGAACTGCTGAAACACCATCGACAGGTTGGTGCGAATGCGGATCATCTGCGCATGATCGCCGGGGCGGCGGCCGTGGCCCGTCCCTTTCCAACTGACCGGCTCGCCGCAAAAGAGCACATCACCGTCCTGGCTGTCTTCCAGCAGGTTGGCACAGCGCAGCAGGGTCGACTTGCCAGAACCTGACGACCCGATCAGTGACACCACATGCCCGGCAGGGGCCGTGATATCGACACCCTTGAGCACCTCAAGCGCGCCATAGGCCTTGTGCAGATTGCGGATTTCAATAACGGGGGCGTCGGACGTCACGAGGGGCACTTTTGTTGTTCCAGCGGCGAGTAGGGCCTATTTTTTGGCCTTTTGCAACGGTGATCGACAGCTTGACCCCGCGTCAGCCGGCAATTGCCTCTGGCGTAGGCGGCAAGGGCAGTGCGTAGGCATCCGCAGGCAGTGAAATGATGTCCTGCAGGTGCAGAACGGCGCGGTCTTGCTGCGATAAACGCTGTATGGCGGCTTGTACGGCTTCAAACAGCAGATCAGCAGGGCCATCCTTTGCGGTGATCAATGGCAGGCCCGGCGTCGGGGCTGTGGCGTGCAAAACACGCAGACCGGTTGTTTCAGAAGCCGCAGTCAGGTGCCGCCATGTGACCGCGTCGATGGACGCAAAATCGGCGCGCCCGTCCTTGACCGCTGCGGCAGAGGCGCTGTGACTGCCGGTGCGCAGCCTAGGGCCCTGCAACACCTCTGGCGCTTCCAGCGCGAGGGCTGCCCATCCCGATTGCGACAGTGGGTCGTTATACGCAAAACGGGCCGTCGCAAAGGCCGTCAGGCCGGTGCGTGGGTCATCTGCGCGCGCGATGACAAGGCTGTTGTAATGGCCCGGCGGGCAATCCTTCAGCCCATAATCAGGCGTGCCGATCTGGGTGACGTGATCCTTCAGCACGGCCCGATAAGGCAGGCCGCAGGTTTGCGAAAAAACCAACGCGGGGTCGCGCCAATGTGCCATCAGATCAGGTGGTGCAAGCGTCAGCGCGTCTGGTGCGGCAAGACCGGCCTGCCGCAGATGATCCCTGACCGCCCCCCAGAACCGTGCATCCGCCCCAGCCGTCAGCGGGGTGGCATACATCGGCAGGCTCGCAGTCATGATTTGGTGACGTTCAGCCGGGCGCGGTTGCTGTCCATGTCGGACACCCCCAGCAATGATGCTGTCATCCGCATCATGCTGTCTTCTTCGTCTTCACGTGCGCCATCGGCCATGACAACGGCCCACATCGCCTCGATCACCGCTAGCCGGTGGTCATAGCTGACCGCATCCTTGATCGCGCGGGTAAAGCGGACGGTGTCGGGGGCCTCTGCCTCGATCGCCTCGCATTCGGCACGCAGCGCGGCAGCCTCGTCCGCGTTCAGGTCATAGCGTTTCATCAACGAGCGGTCGATCTGGGCAATCTCAACCGCGGCATAGTCACCATCTGACCGTGCAAGGCGGACCAGCAGCGCGCCAAGCGCGCGGCGCGCATCGGTTTCGGGCAGTTGTTCAGGGGCGGGGGCGGTCAGACGCCGAAGAAGATCAGAAAACATAAACCCCTACCTAAGCCCGCGAAACGCATTTTCAAAGAGCGCGCTGATCCCGGCCGCAGCGGCGTCAAACCCATAAGGCGCATTCAGCACAAAAAGACCGGACCCAACCATCCGATGCCCCTCGCGCGCTGGTGGAAACCGCACCTCATGCACGGTGCTATCGGGCAGGCTGTCGTGCAGTGCGGCAATCATCGGCTTGTGTGGTGCCTCGGTCAGGATGGGATACCACAGCATGATAACGCCAACGGCCCATTTGCGGTGGATCTGGGCAATGAGCTTCGGAATGGTCTGATAGTCTGCTTTCACCTCGTAAGAGGGATCGATCAGCAACAGACCACGCCGTGGTTCTGGCGGGCAAAGCGACAGGGTCGCCTGCCAGCCGTCGGCCTCTCTGATGATACTGCCATAGGGGGCCATGCTGTCGCGCAGCGCCGCGGCCTCTTGCGGGTGCATTTCAGCCAGATGGATATCGTCCATCGGGCGCAGACTTTCCGCCGCAATGATGGGTGAGCCTGGGTAGGCGGCTGCGCCATGTTTATTGCGTATCCGTTCCAAAACGATGCGGTAGGGATGATCCGGTGCAATGCTGTCCCGCAAAAGCCCGATCCCCTTGGCCGCCTCGCCGGTCTTGACGGCCGCGGCGTCGTCCAGATCATACAAACCCCGCCCGGCGTGGGTTTCGATGTAGCTCAGCGGTTTGTCCTTGCGCGTCATATAGGCCAGCGCCCAGGCCAATAGGCTGTGTTTATGCACGTCTGCCAGATTTCCGGCGTGGTAAAGATGTTGATATGACAGCATTTTCTTCACTTTTGCGTGCGGATCACCCGCTTTGGCCTATCTGATGCCCGGCGGGCTGTCCATCAGCCTTGTTTGACTGTCCATGGCTGCTACACTGTGGATAACATCCTGAAAGGATTGCCTGTTGCATCGCTTCATTGCCATTCTCGCGACCATCGCTGCCCCGCTTGGGGCTGCGGCGCAAGAGAATGATGCGGGCGTGACATTCCGGTTCGGTGCAGGGCCCGGCATTGGCCCGGGCTATTTTGGCGATGATGATATCGCCGGGCGCCCCGCCTTCAAATTCGAGCTGGAAGAGCTGCGCCTTGGTGGCGTCGGACGCACGGGTGCCGCTGACGATTATGGCATCGACTTTGCAGGATCGGTCAGGTTCATCGGCGAACGCACCGCCGATGATGACCCGGAGCTTGCGGGGCTTGCCGACATCGACCGCGCGTTTGAGCTGGGCGGCGGGCTGTCCTACAACGCGCCAGGCTATGCGGTCTTTGCCAAGCTGCGCTATGGCGTGATCGGGCATGAATCCTTTGTCGCCGAATTGGGCAGCGACATCTACTACCGTCCTACCGACCAGTTGACGTTCAAGGCCGGGCCACGCCTGCTGCTGGGCGACGATACCTATGCGCAGACCTACTTTGGCGTCACTGCAGAAGAAAGTGCCGCCAGCAGTTTTGACGCCTTCGACGCGCGCGGGGGCATCATCAGCGCTGGCGCGCGGGCAGAGGCGAAATATGCCATCAGCGATGATTGGGAGGTCGTGGGCACCATCCGTTACGACCAGCTGCGCGATGATGCGGCAGGCAGTCCGATCACCCAGTCAGATGATCAAATTAGT
>JAHDGO010000076.1 GCA_020627605.1 Yoonia sp. | reverse complement strand
ACTCCAACCGTTGATAGTCTGCGGCAAGGCGGACCCGCAGCCGTCCGTCGCTGGTTTGCGCCAGTTGGCCGACCAGAAGATCAGCGGGAAAGACGCCACCGTCACCGGATGACACCACCCTGTCGCCGGGGCGCACCAACGCCGCATCTTCCAGAAATTCAATTGCTGGCAGTTGTGTGTTGTCGCCAGCAAGGATCGCCCGTTGGCCGGAAGGTTGAATAGTGACAGGCACCCGGCTGGATGTGTCGGTCAAGAGCAGCACGCGACTGGTGTTTTGACCGACACCGGCAATCCGGCCAACCAGACCAATGCCATCCATCGTCGGCCAGCCGTCGATGATGCCGTCGCGTGCGCCAACGTTCACCAGTACTGACTGCCTGAACGGCGACCCGCTGTCGGTGATCACGACGCCGGTGACATAGGTCAGTTGCGGATCAAGGCTGACATTGTTGAGGTCAAGCAGCTTGGCATTTTCCTGTTCCAGTTGCAGCGCGGCTTCTTTCCAGGCCTTCATCTGCTGCAACTCGCGGCGCAGATCGCGGTTTTGCGCGCGCAGCTGTTGATAGCTTTGAAAGTCGCTGATCAGGTTCGCCGTGCCGGTGATCGGTGCCATGGCCCAGTCGAACGATGGCACGACAGCATCAATCGCCGCCGCGCGCAGGCGTTCGACGCGCGGGCTGTCGATGCGCCAGACAATGAAAATGGCGATCAGGACAAGCACCATCAGCCCGACCAGCAGTCTGCGGATCGGGCCAATAAAATCTTCGCTGTTCTTGTCGCGTGCCAAGGGCTGTCATCCCTCGCTGACGGTTAGCTGTCGTAGTCTATCACATGCCGCAGCTGTTTTTCATATTCCAGTGCGCGGCCTGTGCCCAAAGCCACACAATTGAGTGACTCGTCCGCAACCGAGATCGCAAGACCGGTCTGTTCGCGCAGCGCAAGGTCAAGCTGACCCAATAGTGCACCACCCCCGGTCAGCATCACGCCACGGTCGACGATATCAGCTGCCAGATCAGGCGGGGTTGCTTCAAGGGCTGTCATCACGGCCTCGCAGATCTGCTGGACCGGTTCTGCCAAAGCTTCTGCCACCTGGGCTTGTGAAATCTCTGTTTCTTTCGGCACACCATTCAAAAGGTCACGGCCGCGGATATGCATCGACTGCCCGCGCCCGTCATCGGGCATGCGTGCGGTGCCGATGGATGTCTTGATGCGTTCAGCGGTGCTTTCCCCGATCAGCAGGTTATGCTGGCGGCGCAGATAGTTGATGATCGCCTCATCCATGCGGTCGCCACCGACGCGGACGGACCGCGCATAGACGATATCACCCAGTGACAGGACAGCCACTTCTGTGGTGCCGCCGCCGATGTCCACGACCATGTTGCCAGTGGGGTCGGTGATGGGCATGCCAGCACCGATCGCCGCGGCAATAGGTTCTGCGATCAGGCCCGCGCGGCGGGCACCGGCGGACAGAACCGACTGACGGATCGCCCGCTTTTCGACCGGGGTCGCGCCATGAGGTACACAAACGATGATCTTGGGCTTGGAGAAGGTCGACCGACGGTGCACCTTGCGGATGAAGTGCTTGATCATTTCTTCAGCGGTGTCGAAGTCCGCGATGACACCGTCACGCATCGGGCGGATCGCCTCGATACTGCCGGGGGTGCGGCCCAGCATCAGCTTGGCGTCTTCGCCCACGGCAAGCACCTTCTTGACGCCGTCCTTGACGTGGTAGGCCACCACTGACGGTTCCGACAGGATGATCCCCTTACCCTTCACATAGACCAGCGTGTTTGCTGTGCCCAAATCAATCGCCATATCGGATGAAAACAATCCGCCAAAGCCTGCCATATCAGTGGCCTTCCCATACCCAGTGTGTGTTTGCCGCGCGGTTCCCGTTGCGCGGGTTGCAAACGCTTATAAAGCGGGCAGGCGGGACATAGAAGCCCCCCTTCAGAGAGACGCAGCGGCAAAACGCCACTTATACTTTTTCAACTTTCTGTCCCAAAAGTTATGTGTAAGGCATTCAAAAGTTATCTTTTTGTCAATTTTTTTGGTTTGCAGAGGGTCACCGTGATCGACGCAAGCTTGTGAGTGAGAAATGGGGCGCAGTCCAAATCACTGGACTGCACCCCTGTTTCTGCGACTCGTTTTTGATCCGCTCAGGCGTCCTTGTAGCTTACACCCTTGGTGTCGTATCCGGGCTGTGACTGTTCACGCCGGACCAGCAACCGGTTGAGCGCGTTGATATAGGCCTTCGCACTGGCCACAACTGTGTCGGTGTCAGCGGACTGGCCGGTTGCAATCCGTCCGTCCTCTTCCATCCGAACAGAGACGGTCGCCTGCGCATCGGTGCCTTCGGTCACCGCCTGCACCTGATAGACCTGCAGACGTGCGCCATGGTCAAAGATTGCCTTGACCGCGTTGAAGGTGGCATCGACTGGGCCGTCTCCGGTGGCCGTCGTCGAGACCTCTTCGCCATCAACCTCCATCACCATATCGGCGGTTTGCGGACCTTCGGTGCCGCAAACCACGCGGAGTGATTTGAGTTTCAGGCGATCGGCCTCTGTCCCGTTCTGGTAGACCAGCGCCATCAGATCGTCGTCAAAAACTTCTTTTTTGCGGTCCGCCAGATCCTTGAACCGGATAAAGACATCGTTCAGCTGATTGTCCGCCAGATCAAAACCCAGTTCGGTCAGTTTGGCGCGCAGCGCCGCACGGCCAGAGTGTTTGCCCAAGGGCAGCGAGGTGCCGGAAAGGCCGACATCCTCTGGCTTCATCACCTCGAAAGTTTCGCGGTTCTTCAGCATACCGTCCTGGTGGATACCGCTTTCATGGGCAAAGGCGTTCTTGCCCACGATGGCCTTGTTGAACTGCACCGCAAATCCCGACACCGTGGCGACCCGGCGCGAGATGTTCATGATCTTCCGCGTGTCGATTTTCGTGGTGTAGGGCATGATGTCGCCGCGCACTTTCAGGGCCATCACGACCTCTTCCAGTGCGGTATTCCCGGCCCGTTCGCCCAACCCGTTGATCGTGCATTCGATCTGCCGCGCCCCACCGGCCACAGCGGCCAGCGAGTTGGCCGTCGCCATGCCAAGGTCATTGTGGCAGTGGGTGGCAAAAATCACCTCGTCCGCACCAGGGACTTTCTCGATCAGCATGCGGATCAGGTCGGCGCTTTCCACTGGCGCGGTATAGCCCACAGTATCTGGAATGTTGATTGTGGTCGCACCGGCCTTGATGGCGATTTCAACGGTGCGACAGAGGAAATCCTCTTCCGTGCGCGTCGCATCCATCGATGACCACTGAACGTTGTCACACAGATTGCGGGCATGGGTCACGCAGTCATGAATGCGGTCGGCCATTTCATCCTGCGTCAGGTTCGGAATGGCCCGGTGCAGGGGTGAGGTGCCGATGAACGTATGGATACGCGGTTGGCGCGCGTGCTTCACGGCCTCCCAGCAGCGGTCGATATCCTTGAAGTTGGCACGGCTCAGCCCGCAAATCACGGCGTTCTGCGACCGTTCTGCGATTTCGCTGACGGCCTTGAAGTCACCTTCGGAGGCGATGGGAAAGCCAGCTTCAATGATGTCGACACCCATTTCGTCAAGCAGCTCTGCGATTTCCAGCTTTTCATCATGGGTCATGGTCGCGCCGGGAGATTGTTCGCCGTCGCGCAGGGTTGTGTCGAAAATCAACACTTGGTTCGCATTTGTCATTGGGATGGTCCTTTGTTTCTTAGCAATCGTCCGGCGCTGAACACCCCTGAGCGGTCGCGCCGGAAGGCACGCTCAGAGGCTGCTAAGAAGTAGGATGTCGCGCAGGAACGCGCCCTGTGGGGCGGCTTTCGTGATATGTGCGCGGGTCATCATGGGGCCGACTATACAAATGTGATCTGTGTTGAAAAGGGTTTATGCGCGCCGCGTGGGAGTTTTCTTGGCAAGATGATGCGGGAAGGGTGCCGCTAAAACATCAGACAATCCGGCCCCGGCGCTGGTACCGGCACCCCGTCCGGCATCGTGGGCACGTAGTCGAATGACGCGATACTGGCACCGCCGTCGAATGCGATGAAAACCTGCCCCGAACCGGGGCGGATTGCGATGCCTTCAGGGTCGCGGCCATAGGGGATCAGCGATGTGGACCCAAGCAGCGCGCCGTCGGCGTCAAATTCGTAAAGGCTGTTCGACCCTTCCCAATCGTCCACGATCAGCAGATGCCCGGTGCGGTCGTCGCGGGCGATACCCTGTGCCTCTGACAAGGGCGGGTCAAGTGACATGGTGTTGATCTGGCGCAAGACCTGCCCGTCGGGCGAAAACCACGTCATGCGTTCAGGGTCATCCTCGACCGAGATGATGTTGCCGTCGGGGTCGATCACGATCCCTTCGGTATCGGCCCAGCCCTGGCTGGACTGAAACGGCGCAGAAAGCGCGACACCATCCTTGCTGACCCGTTGGAAACCGCCCAAACCGTCGGCTACGAGAAGATGATTGTCTTCCACAGTGATGGCCTTGATCCGGGTCAGGTCACTGCCAAAGCGGCGCAATTCGTCACCTTGCAGCGTGACAAGAACCACCTCTGGCCCTTCGTTCGCGATCCACAAACCACAGAAGGTCGGATCGTAGTCCAGGCTTGCCGGACGGTTGAGGTCGTAGCTGGTGACATAGGTCAGCTCCAGCGCTGTTGCAGGTGTCGCCAAAACTGTCAGGAATGCCAAAACCTTGCGCATCTGATCCTCTCCTTGTCCCTTTAGAAGGTGGCGCTAGGTCCCCTGAAGTCAAAGGAGGACACATGCGCGCATTGGTGATCGGGGCAAGTGGTGGCATCGGCGCGGCGATCAGCGGCGCCCTGCGCGATGGCGGGGACAAGGTGGTGGAGCTGTCACGTTCGGCTGACGGGTTTGATGTTGGCAACCCGGAGTCTGTGGCGCGTTGCATGGCGGCGGTGGAAGGTCCCTTTGACCTGATCTTTGTTGCGATCGGCATTCTGGCGCCCTTGTGGGGCGCACCAGAGAAAAGCCTGTCGGCTATCAAGGCCGATCAGATGGCACGCGTCTTTGCCGTCAACACGATTGGGCCCGCATTGGTCCTGCGCCACGCGGCCGATTTGTTGCCAAAGGACAATCGGGGGGTTGTTGCTGTCCTGTCTGCACGGGTCGGGTCGATTGGGGATAATCAGATTGGCGGCTGGTATTCCTACCGCGCGTCCAAGGCGGCGCTGAACCAGATCGTGCATGGCGCGGCGATAGAACTGGGACGCAGTCACAAACAGTCTATCTGTGTCGCGCTGCACCCCGGGACTGTCGAAACCGCCTTTACCGCGAAATACGCCGACCGGCACAAGACTGTGCCGCCTGCACAGGCGGCAGGCAATCTGTTGTCTGTCATCGCAAACCTCACGCCAGACCAAAGCGGCGGCTTTTACGACTATGCCGGCCAAGAGGTTGCCTGGTGAGACTGGTTCTGGTTCTGGGCGATCAGCTGTCACCTGATCTGTCGGCGTTGCAGAAAGCCGACAAAGACAGTGACGTCGTCGTGATGGCAGAGGTCGCGGATGAGGCATCTTATGTGCCGCACCACCCCAAGAAGATCGCGTTTCTATTTGCCGCCATGCGCAAGTTTGCCGCCAGGTTGCAGGGTGACGGCTGGCAGGTCGCCTACACCAAGCTGGATGACTCCGACAATGCAGGGTCGATCACGGGCGAGCTTTTGCGCCGGGCCGAGGCATATGACGCGGCTGGTGTGGTTTATACCGAACCCGGCGAATGGCGTCTGATCAATGCGCTGGGTGACATGCCGATCAAGACGCACAGTCTGCCTGACACACGCTTTCTTGTGTCACACCAGATGTTTGACGATTGGGCAGAAGGCCGCAAGGCACTGCGGATGGAGTATTTTTATCGCGAGATGCGCCGCAAGACAGGCCTTCTGATGGACGGTGATGACCCCGCTGGCGGCAAGTGGAACTATGACCACGAAAACCGCAAACCGGCCCCGGATGAGGTGGAATTCAGCGGGCCGATGCAGTTCACGCCTGACGATGTCGTGGAAGAGGTGCTCGAACTGGTCGCGGCCCGCTTTGGTGACAACTTCGGCACCTTGCGCCCGTTCTGGTTTGCCACCGATACAGGGCAGGCGCGGCAACATCTGGCGCATTGGCTGAAGGATGGTTTGCCTAAATTCGGTGACTTTCAGGACGCGATGCTGGACGACAACCGCTTCCTTTATCACGCGATTATCGGGCTTTATCTGAATGCCGGGCTGCTGAACCCTCTGGAGGTCTGCAAAAAGGCGGAAGAGGCCTATCGCAATGGCGACGCCCCTTTGAATGCGGTGGAAGGCTTTATTCGCCAGATTATCGGTTGGCGCGAGTATGTGCGCGGTATCTATTTTCGCGAGGGCCCCGATTATGTCACCCGCAATGCGCTGAACCACAGCCGCGACCTGCCGCCAGCCTATTGGGGGGCAGAGACCAAGATGAACTGCATGGCGAAATCCATCGGTCAGACCCGGGACGAGGCCTATGCCCACCACATCCAGCGCCTGATGGTCACGGGCAATTTTGCCCTGCTCGCAGGCATTGATCCGGCACAGGTGCATGAATGGTATCTCGCGGTTTATGCCGATGCTTATGAATGGGTGGAGGCCCCGAATGTCATCGGGATGAGCCAGTTTGCAGACGATGGGATCATCGCATCAAAACCCTATATTTCCTCGGGAAATTACATTCACAAGATGTCGGATTACTGCGGGTCCTGTGCCTACAAGGTGAAGGACAAGACAGGGCCGGGCGCGTGCCCCTTCAATCTGCTCTATTGGCATTTTCTGGACCGGCACCGGGACCGGTTCGCAGGTAATCCGCGCATGGGCAATATGTATCGGGTCTGGGACAGAATGGATGCCGACCGCCGGGAAACAGTGCTGACCGAGGCCGCGGCTTTTCTGGCGCGCATGGAGGCTGGCGAAACCGTATAGGCGGAACAGCAAAAAGGCTGATCAAGATGATCAGCCTTTCGCGTTACTCAAATACAGCGTTGACCTAGTTGTCGTTGGTCTCTGACACCAGCGCACCGTCGGACCAGATGCCGATGCTTTCCTGACCTGTCGCATAAACCATCTTGCCTTCGCCTTCGCGCCGGCCACGGACAAAGCCGCCTTCGTAGACGTCGCCATTGGCGTATGTGGCAAGGCCCTGACCGTTGATCACGCCGTCCTGCCATTCGCCGACATAGTTAAAGCCGTCTGGCAGTGTGATTTCACCATCGCCGTTGCGCTGACCATTCAGAAACTCGCCGACATATAGCGTGCCATCTGCATAGGTGACGCGGCCCAGACCGTTGCGCTGACCTTCGGACCATTGGCCTTCATACACATAGCCATCCGCATAGGTCATCGTGCCTTGGCCGTGGTTCTGACCATTCAGGAATTCGCCTTCATAGACGAGACCATTGGCATAAGTCGCGACGCCGCTTCCGTTGATCACGCCGTTTTCCCATTCGCC
This sequence comes from Yoonia sp., assembly GCA_020627605.1. Lineage (GTDB taxonomy): Bacteria > Pseudomonadota > Alphaproteobacteria > Rhodobacterales > Rhodobacteraceae > Yoonia. The sequence goes on along the minus strand of JAHDGO010000076.1, from coordinate 903 downwards.
TTCGTAGGTAGAGCCGTCAGGATATGTGATTTTGCCGGAACCATCTGCAAGGTCGCTTGCAAATGTGCCGGTGTAGACTGACCCGTCAGGATAGGTGACCTCACCCGTGCCTTCGATCTGGCCTGCGACCCATTGACCGACATAGACGTAGCCGTCGGTACCACGGAAAGTGCCAGTGCCTTCGCGGCGGTCGGCAACAAAGGACCCTTCATATGTATCGCCATTGGCGTAGGTCACAACACCTTCGCCTTCACGGCGGCCAGCAACCAGTTGACCTTCGTAGACATCGCCATTTGGCTGGGTCAGTGTGCCCTGACCCTGAATCTGTCCATCAACCCATGCGCCAGCATAAACAAGGCCATCAGCCATCGTCAGCGTGCCGGTGCCATCGCGTTCGCCGGCCACCAAAGTGCCTTCGTAAACCGCACCATCGGGATAGGTGATCTTGCCTGCGCCTTCTTTGGCGCCGTTCACCCAGTCACCTTCGTAGACGTAGCCGCCGGGGCTGGTCATCGTGCCAGTGCCATTGTGCATGGCGTTGCGGAACTCGCCCTCATAGACAACACCATTGGCGTATTCGGCGCGGCCCTGTCCGGTGATGTTGCCGTCCAGCCAGTCGCCTTCAAACGTGCCGCCATCCGCAAAAGTGATTCGCCCCTGACCCTCGGGTTTGCCGGCCACAAACTGTCCTTCGTAGACCGATCCGTTGGGGAAGCGCGCGATGCCTTCGCCGCGAATTTCGCCTTCGACCCATTCGCCGGTGTATTCATAGCCGTTTGGCAGCCGGTACGTCCCGGTCCCGTGTTGCTTGCCATCAAGGAAGGTGCCTTCGTACACACCGCCGTCGTCGTACTGCTTGGTCTCAACCTCTTGCGCATGGCCGCTTGTCGCCAAAGCTACGGT
>JAHDGO010000075.1 GCA_020627605.1 Yoonia sp. | reverse complement strand
TGGGGGCCGTCATCGGCGGATCAACACAGCTGGGCCAGCCCCTTACAGTGGCCGAGGCGGACGCGATGATCTTTGGCTATGTGCTGCTGAACGACTGGTCGGCGCGCGACATTCAGGCCTGGGAATATCAGCCGCTGGGCCCGTTTCAGGCCAAAGCCTTTGCCACCTCGATCAGCCCATGGATCGTGACAGCCGCCGCGCTGGCCCCGTTCCGCACATCCACCCCTGAACGGGAAAAGGACCTGCTGCCCTACCTGCAGGAACCCGCACCGATGCTGTTTGATATCGACCTGTCGGTGACGATGGCCCCTGCAGGCAAACCGGCGACGACAATCGCGCGGACCAATTACAACCAGATGTACTACTCTGCCGCGCAGCAGCTGGCGCATCATGCCTCATCAGGCTGCGCGATGACCGCGGGTGATTTACTGGGTTCCGGCACCATCTCAGGCCCGGATAGATCCGAGCGCGGCTCTTTGCTGGAACTGACGTGGGGCGGGAAAGAACCGCTGACACTCGACACTGGCGAAACCCGCACCTTCATCGAAGACGGCGACACGCTCACACTGCATGGCGCGGCGCATGGGGCGGGCTATCAAATCGGCTTTGGCAGCTGCACCGGCACAATCCGCCCTGCTGTCAAATTCCCCTGACCTCACGCCACCGCCGGCCCACCCCGACCAAACAATAAGGACAGACCCATGGCAAAAGCATTCGCATCGCAAGGCGACATGACCGAAAAGAAGATCACCTTTGATGAGGTGGGGCGCGATCTTTACGCCTTTACCGCCGAGGGTGATCCCAACTCCGGCATCATCATCGGCGACAGCTCCGTCATGATCGTCGAGGCGCAGGCCACCCCGCGGCTGGCCGAAAAGGTGATCGAACGGGTGCGCAGCGTCACCGACAAGCCGATCAGCCATGTGGTTCTGACCCATTATCATGCGGTGCGGGTGCTTGGTGCCTCGGCCTATGGGGCTGATCAGATCATCATGTCGGACGTGGCGCGCGGCATGGTCGAAGAACGGGGGCAGGAAGACTGGGACAGTGAATTCCAAAGGTTTCCGCGCCTGTTCGAAGGGCATGAATCGATCCCCGGCCTGACCTACCCCACCACGACATTCAGCGACAGCATGACCGTCTACCTTGGCAAGCGGCGCGTCGATATCAAACACATCGGCCGCGCCCATACCGCAGGCGATGCGGTGATCCATGTGCCGGATGAGAACGTGATGTTCACCGGTGACATCGTCGAGGATCATTCCGCCTGCTACTGTGGCGACGGCTACTTCGGCGACTGGGGGAACACCCTGAACAAGGTCATCGCCTATGACGTGGACGCCATTGCGCCGGGCCGTGGTGACGCACTGGTCGGCAAAGAGGCCGTGGCCCGCGCCATCGCAAGCACCCGTGATTTTGTTGACAGCACCTACAGGCCCGCCGCGCGGGTCGCCGCCCGTGGCGGGACGCTGAAAGAGGCGTGGGATGCGGTGCGGGACGCCTGCGATCCGAAATTCAAGGATTACGCCATCTACGAACACTGCCTGCCGTTTAACGTCGCCCGCGCCTATGACGAGGCCCGCGGCATCGCCCACCCCCGCATCTGGACCGCCCAGCGCGATCTGGACATGTGGGCCGCGCTCCAGGGCTAGGTTTTTCAAAGGGAGGATCACCAAAATGGTCGCCGTCAGATATCAAACTGCGTTCAAACTCTACCCCTATGAAAAGGTCCCGGCACAATCAGGGCCGGTCCAGCGGCACCCGGTTGTGATCATCGGCGGCGGGCCGGTTGGGCTGGCGCTCGCCCTTGATCTTGGCAAGAAAGGATCGCCAGCGCTTGTGCTGGATGATCACGATGGCGCGGGCCAAGGCAGCAAGGCGATCTGTTTTGCCAAACGGACGCTTGATATCGCCAATCGTCTGGGGGCCAGTGGCCCTATGGTCCACAAAGGCGTGGTCTGGAATGTGGGCCGTGTGTTTCACGGCGATGGGCAATTGTTCACCTTTGATCTGCTGCCGGAAGAGGGGCACCGCAATCCCGCCTTCATCAATCTGCAACAACCCTATTTCGAACGCTTCCTTGTGGATGAAATCCGCGCAGCGCAAAACGCCGGTGCGCCGATTGAAATCAGGGGGCGCAACCGGGTTACCGGCGTCACGGTCAAGGGTGACCATGCGCGCGTCGATGTCGACACACCCGACGGCCCCTATCAGCTGGAGGCCGATTATCTGATCGCCTGCGACGGGGCCCGCTCTCCGACCCGCGATATGCTGGGGCTGTCGTTTGACGGGCGTGTGTTCGAAGACAACTTCCTGATCGCCGACGTCAAGATGAAGGCCGACTTCCCCACAGAGCGTTGGTTCTGGTTTGAACCCCCGTTTGAGGGGGCCGGACAATCGGCCCTTTTGCACAAGCAGCCTGACGATATCTGGCGCATCGATTTTCAGCTGGGCTGGGACATCGACCGCGCCAGTGAGCTGGACCCCGACCGGATCAGGGCGCGGGTGGATGCGATGCTGTCCAGCCAGACCGGAACCGTACCGGATTACACCTTGGAATGGACCTCGATCTACACCTTCCAATGCAGACGCATGGAACGGTTTCGCCATGGCCCGGTCTTCTTTGCAGGTGACAGCGCGCATCAGGTGTCACCCTTCGGTGCGCGGGGGGCGAACTCCGGTGTGCAGGATGCCGACAACCTGGCCTGGAAGCTTGATCTGGTGCTCAAGGGGCTGGCCGATGATGCGCTGCTTGACACCTACGCCACCGAGCGGGAGTTCGGAGCAGATGAAAACATCCTGAATTCGTCCCGCGCGACCGATTTCATGACGCCAAAGACAAACCTCAGCAAACTGTTCCGCAACGCGGTGCTGTCACTGGCCAACACGCATGCCTTTGCCCGCCCCCTTGTCAATTCCGGGCGGCTGTCAGTGCCGTGCAGCTACGATGGATTTGACGGTTTTGGACCAGACGCCATGGATGGGCCAAAGGTCACGCGGCCCGGCACCACATGCGTTGATGCGCCGGTCGACAACGGTTTTCTGCTGGACCATCTGGAGGGGGCATTCACGATCCTCGCCTTGGGCGGCACGGCACCTGCCCCGGTGAAAGCGCACGGGATCACGACAAAGATCGTGCATGTCGCCACCCCCGGTCCGGCCCTGACAGACCGCTATCTCGGGGCAAAGGACCGGGCCGTCTATCTGATCCGGCCTGACCAGCATGTTCTGGCGCGCTGGGATGATTATGACGCAGCCGCGATCAGCGACGCCATCGCCACCGCCATCGGAAAGGGTTGAACCATGCCATTGAACCTATCGCCGAACATCCCCGACCCCGACGGGTTTTACGACGAACTGCTGCGCGCCCACGACGGGCTGACTGCCGACGAAAGTGCGGCCTACAACGCGCGGCTGGTCCTGACGCTGTGCAATCATATCGGGGATCGGGAGATTATTCGCGCGGCCCTTGAAGCCGCAAAGTAAGCAAAGCGGGGCCGTGCGACCGGCCCCGCCTGTGCTGATCAGTAACCAACGTTGATGATCGTGTTGAAGTGCTGTGGCACTTCCACTTCGTCCAGCAGCGCGATGGAAAAATCCTCGGCGCTGATGTTGCTCATCCCGCCTTCGTCAGAGGTCAGAATCTGGCGACCGTCCAGGCGGAATGTTTCTGTTCTTTCACCGGGGGCGATCATGCCGCCGGGGGCGACGACGACAAAATTGATGTCTTCCTTGACCAAAGTGCCATAGGCGCTGCGCATCGCTTTCGCTTCCGGCAGGATCGCGTCCGGGATGAAATTCACCACTGGCGTGCCGTCAGGCATGTGCAGTGTTGCGGCACCGCCAACGGAGACGACGCGCTTGCCTGTGGCCTTGCCGACCGCAACAAGGGTCTGGGTTGATGCGGCCGCATCCTTGATCGCATCGCCGCTGTTGCGCGGGCTGACGGCAGAGATGATGACATCTGCTGCATGCGCCTGCGCCGTGACGGCTGCCGCATCAGTGATATCCAATGCGACGGCTTTCACATTGTCCTGCGCAGCAATCCTTTCAGGTGCGCGCGCTGCGGCGATGACGTCATGACCACGGCGTGTGGCCTCGTTCAGGATGCGGCTGCCGACCATACCGGTGGCACCAATCAATAGAATTTTCATAACAGTTTCCTTTGTTTGTAGGGTTGGGTGGCTTCGTCGGGGAGATCGTGAAAAGCGATGTGATCGCTTGGGGGGTGGTCCGAGAGGTTGCGTTTGGGGTTTCGGATTGTGTTGTTCCATTGTGTGAAGCAGACCTAGATCAGCAGCTCCGTCAGTTAAAGACAAAGCATATTGAATAACTGTCAGTCTTTGGCTAACAGTAAATCATGGATATCCGGTACAACCTCAACAGGCTCGCCTATTTTGTGGCGACTGTTGACAGCGGGACAATCACCGCCGCCGCGCGCCAACTTGGCATCAGCAAGGCCGTGGTCAGCAAACAGTTGCAAATTCTCGAACAGGAAATCGGCACACCGCTGTTGCTGCGCAATACCCGCCATATGCAGCCGACCGATGCCGGGCTTGCATTCTTCGAAGACGCCAAGGCCGCATTGACCCAGGCCAACAACGCCTACGAACGGGTGCTGGATCGCGATCAACGGCCCAAGGGGCGGCTGCGGGTCACCGCACCTGTTGACTACGGCATGTCCCATGTCGCCCCTTTTGTGGCCCGGTTTCAGGGGGCCTACCCGGAGGTGGAGGTCGATCTGTTCCTCAACGACATGCGCGTTGATCTGATCGAAGAACGCTATGACGTGGGCTTTCGCATCGGCTGGCTGAAGGATTCCAGCAATCTGGCGCGCAAGCTGCGGGATTTTGAGGAGATCCCCGTTTGCACACCAGAATCCTTTGACCGGATCAACGCCAAGGTGCCGCAGGACCTGTCCGCGGTCCCTTTCGTGCGCAGTCACGCGCTGGAGGGGCAAGCGGACTGGACCTTTACCAAGGACGGTTTGCAGGAAACGATCACGGTCAATGGCACGACGCAGATCAACATCACACTGGCGATCCGGGCCTATCTGATGGAAGGCACCGCGTTTTCCATTCTTCCCGATGTGATGATAGAGGATGATCTTGCCGCAGGACGGCTGAAGCGTCTGCTGCCTGACTGGTCGATGCGCAAAGGCGGGGTGTTCATGGTCACGCCGCCGGGTCAGGTGCGATCAAACGCGCTGAAACGATTTCTGGAAATGGGCCGGTCGCACATTGGTCGCCCTGGCTGAATTGTCACCCAAAGGCTGACAGTCTTTCAGGATATCGTCTGTATCACAGACAATGGTGCCCGCTTAGGCTGGTTGGTGACATCACTTCACCAACAGGAAAGTCATCATCATGAAACTTTACGGACACCCCATTTCAGGCAATGCCCACCGTGCCGAAGCCCTCCTCGGCATACTGGGGCAGGACTTTGAAAACATCGTCGTGAACTTGCCAGCGGGCGAACATAAGCACCCCGAGTTTCTGGCGATGAACCCATTGGGTCAGGTGCCTGTGCTGGTCGATGGCGACGTTGTTCTACGCGATTCCAGTGCGATCTTGATCTATCTGGCCCGCAAGTATGATGCCACAAACCAATGGCTGCCGACCGATGCCTTGGCGCAGGCAAAAGTGCAGGAGTGGCTGTCGGTCGCCGTCAATGAGATCGCACGCGGGCCATTCACTGTACGCGCGATCAAGGTGATCGGCATGAAGGCCGATCTGGCCGAGGCGCAGTCAAGGACCGACGCCCTGTTCTCGCAGCTGTTTGAACCGCATCTTGCGGCACAGGACTGGCTGGTTGGCGATCAGCCGACCATCGCGGACCTTGCCTGCTATGGCTACATCGCGCGGGTGACTGACGGTGACTATAGCCTTGATGCCTATCCCGCCATCAATGCATGGCTGGCCCGGGTCGAGGCGATCGACGGTTTCACACCCTTGGGCAAAGCGGCGGATGTCTTTGCCGCGCTCAAGTCAGCATAAAGGAGCGCGCGCCATGCAAGATCTGGGATGGAACCGCGACACCTCGCCCTATCACGCAGGCGAGCAGGAACTGCATGACAGGCTGGGCCGCAAGGACCACCAGAGCAACATGGCGCGCAAGATACACCGCCCCTACATGCCGCAGCAGCACCGGGATTTTTTTGCCCAACTGCCGCTGATCTTTGCAGGCAGCGTTGATGAAAACGGCTGGCCATGGGCCTCTGTCCTGTTCGGCCAGCCGGGATTTCTGCAAACGCCGACAGACCGCAAGATGCAGTTGACCCCCGGTCGCATCGCCGGCGATCCGTTTTGGCAGAATGCCACCGCCGGTGCGCCTGTCGGTTTTGTCGGGATCGAACTGCCGACCCGCAGGCGCAACCGCATGAACGGCATCGTCAGCGCGACGGCAGATGGCCTGTCAGTCGATGTGGTGCAATCCTACGGCAACTGCCCGCAGTACATCCACACACGCGGAGTACAATTCCGGGGCGACCCGCAGGCAGACACAGGCCCCAGACAGGACAGTTTTACAACGATCCCATCCGATATCGCCGCCGTCATTCGCGGTGCGGATACATTCTTTGTCGCCAGCAGCAACCCGCAAGATGACCCCCGTGACACCGGCGGTGTCGATGTCAGCCACCGGGGCGGCAATCCGGGCTTTGTCAAAGTGGACGGCAACACCCTCACCATCCCCGAATACATCGGGAACTTTGCGTTCAACACGCTGGGCAACTTTATGGTGAACCCCAAAGCTGGGCTGCTGTTTGTCGATTTCGCGACCGGCGATCTGATCCAGCTGACAGGCACCGTCACGCTGATGTGGGACCCCGATGCAGAGATCAGGGCCTTCAAAGGGGCGGAACGCGCCTGGCGCTTTCATCTTGATCATGGGCATGTCCTGCGTGGCGCAGCCCCGATGACATGGGAAGACGGCGAAGCCTCGCCCAACACCCTGCTGACCGGTGACTGGGACCAGGCCGCGCAGGCCCATCAGCTGGAGGCTGACCGCGCCGCATGGCGGCCTTTCAAGGTCACAAAGATCGTCGATGAAAGCAGCGTGATCCGCTCTTTCTACCTGCAACCGGGCGATGGGAGGATCATGATGCCCTTCCGGCCGGGCCAGTTCCTGACCATCAAGGTCACGCCAGAGGGTGCCGAGACGCCGCAAACGCGGACCTATACCCTGTCTTCTGCGCCCTCCGATGACGCCTATCGCATTTCCGTCAAGAAAGAGGGGGTCGTCTCGCGGCACCTGCATGACGCCATCAAGGTGGGCGACATCATCGAAACCCGCGCGCCAAAAGGCGGCTTCTGGCTTGATCTGGATGAAAAACGCCCCGCCGTGCTGCTGGCCGGGGGTGTCGGGATCACGCCGATGATTGCCATGGCGCGGGCCGCCCTGACCAATGCCGTGTCGCGGCGTCATCATCGCAGTTTGACCGTCGTCCATGCTGCGAAAACCACGGACCAACGGGCCTTTGCGGCTGAATTCAGCGCGTTTCAGAACGCGAGCCAGGGCGCGCTGCGCTATGTGTCGGTGATCGGCGCGCCCAAGGGGGATGAAGCGGCCGGGCAGGATTTCCACGTTGCTGGCCGGATTGACGCAGAGCTGCTGCAATCGCTGCTGCCAATCGCCGATTACGATTTCTATCTGTGCGGGCCTGCCGGCTTCATGCAGGCGATCTACGATACCCTGATCGGACTTGGCGTCGACGACGGGCGCATTTTCGCGGAAAGCTTTGGTCCCGCATCGCTGATCCGCGCGACCGCACCGACAGAACCGGACGTGCCCGCCGCCGAAGAGGCCGTCGTCACCTTCGCCAGGGCGGGGGTGGAGCAAGGCTGGAAATCAGGCGATGGCACATTGCTGGAGTTTGCCGAGGCACATGGTCTGACGCCCAACTTCGGGTGCCGCTCTGGGTCCTGCGGCAGTTGCGCCTGCAAGATCAAATCCGGCGCGGTCAGCTATGCGCAAACGCCCGCGCTGACCCCTGCCGACGGTGAGGCACTGATCTGCTGCGCTGTTCCGGCACAGTCAGAGGATCCGCTGATCCTTGATCTTTGACGGGTTTGCCGAAACCGCCCTGCGGATCAGACCGGCCATAACAAAAAAGCCCCCGCCAAGGCGGGGGCTTTTGATTTTGCCGTTTGGCGATGATTACTCTTCGCCACCTTCCGGTGTCTCGACAATCAGATCGTCAAAAGTGTCTTCCGCTGACATCTCGTTGGCGCTTTCCATCGGGGCGGCCAGGCGGGCGGCCTCTTCGGCCTCTTCCCGGCGTGCCTCGATCACCACGTTATCGCGGTCTGCAGCGACACGGCGGACGGACTGCGTCGCGCCACCTGTCCCGGCAGGGATCAGACGACCCACGATGACGTTCTCTTTCAGGCCAATCAGCTTGTCACGCTTGCCCTGAACCGACGCTTCGGTCAGCACGCGCGTGGTTTCCTGGAAGGACGCGGCAGAGATGAAG
>JAHDGO010000074.1:5947-8539 GCA_020627605.1 Yoonia sp. | reverse complement strand
GAATTCATGCGCCCTGTGCCGCCACTGGCCCTGATCCCGCTGGTCATCATCTGGGCGGGTATCGGTGAGGTTGGCAAGATCATCCTGCTGTTCCTTGCGGCCCTGTGGATCATGGCGATTGCGGCGCGGTCCGGCGTGTCGGGTGTGCGGATTTCCAAGGTGCACGCGGCCTATTCCTTGGGTGCCTCGAAGTGGCAGATCCTGCGTCATGTGATCATCCCGAACTCGCTGCCGGAAATCTTTACCGGTGCACGTGTGGCGATGGGTGTCTGCTGGGGCACGGTTGTGGCCGCAGAACTGGTCGCGGCGGAAAAAGGTGCTGGCATGATGATCATGGTGGCGTCGAAATTTCAAAGCACCGATATCGTTCTGATGGGGATCATCCTGATCGGTATCATCGGTTTCAGCATCGACATGCTGATGCGGCAGGCCGAAAAATGGCTGGTGCCTTGGAAGGGCAAGGGCTGATCCGCGCCACCACTGGCGATTGATGATAAGGCAAAGGGTTTGTGCCCTTTGCCTTTTTCTTTCGCTCAGGTCAGGCCAACGGCCGGGCAGCCGCGAAAGGCTGTCATTGCCGGCCCGATCCCGGCCAGATCAAACTGCACGGCAAAATCCCCGATGAAACCTGCCGCGACCGCGTTGAATTCCAGCCCGTTCAGCACATTGCCAAAACCACGGTCGGTGACGGTCAGGCTGCGCCGGTCAGGGCTGACGACATGCCGGTCGGTCTGGATGTTGATCGGGTTTGCCCCGGCAAAACCCATGGCAAAGACAGCCCCTTCTGGCCATTCCGCCTCGTCCAATGCGATCGTGATGGCGTATTCCGGCAGGCTGGCGTCATAGGTGACGGTCAATGTGCCGACATCATTGCTGTCAGTCAGCGTGCAGATCGGGTCCGGTGAAAACTCCCAAGCGTGGGCGGGCAGGGCGAGGGCGAGGGCAAGGGCGATCATGTAGCGCATGGTCTGCAAACTAGACGTGGCTTGCGCTCTGTCCAATCATCCCCCGTCTTTTTCGTGGCGTCTGGTGATTTGCTGGGCCATCCTTGTGGCTGCGGATTGGTGTGGGAGGACGTGCAATGGCGTTGACGGTTTTGGGCCAGAGCCCTGACAGATGTTTGATTGGCGGCAATTGGGTGGCACCCATCGGCGCGCAAACCCTGACCCTGCGCAACCCGTCTGACGGGACCACCTTATGTCAGATCGCGCGCGGTACGGCAGATGACATTGATGCAGCGGTGGCGGCGGCAGAGGCCGCACGCAGTGGCGACTGGGGACGGGCTACAGCGGCAGAGCGGGGCCGCGTCCTGCACAAACTCGGCCAGCTGGTACTGGACCACTGCGAGGAACTGGCGCGGCTGGAGGCACTGGATGTCGGCAAGCCCCTGACACAGGCCCGCGCTGATGCCACCGCCCTTGCCCGCTATATGGAGTTTTATGGCGGTGCCGCGGACAAGCTGCATGGCCAGACCATCCCGTATCTGGATGGCTATACTGTTTACACCCTTTACGAGCCGCATGGCGTCACCGGCCATATCATCCCCTGGAACTACCCCATGCAGATCATCGGGCGGTCTGTCGGGGCGGCGCTGGCCATGGGTAATGCGGTTGTTCTGAAACCCGCTGAAGAGGCCTGTTTGACCGCCATCGCCTTTGCCGTTCTGGCGCAAAAGGCGGGTCTGCCGGATGGGGCGTTGAACGTCGTGCCCGGACTGGGGGAGGAGGCAGGTGCAGCGCTGGCAAACCATAGCGGCGTGCAGCATCTGTCCTTTACGGGGTCTGTTGGCGTCGGGCGCAAGGTACAGCAAGCGGCGGCGAACCATATCGTGCCGGTCACACTGGAACTGGGTGGCAAGTCCCCGCAAGTGGTTTTCGACGACGCTGATATTGAGGCGGCTCTGCCGTTTCTGGTGAATGCTGGCATTCAGAACGCCGGGCAGACCTGTTCGGCCGCCTCGCGCATTCTGGTGCAGCGTGGCGTCTATGACGCGGTCGTGACGCAGATGGCTGCCGCCTATGACAGTTTGCGCGTCGGCCCAGCGATGGATGATTTTGATGTGGGGCCGCTTGTGTCGTCCCGGCAGAAAGAGATCGTGACCGGGTTTCTGGACCAAGGGCAGGGGTTGGTGAAGGCGGGGCAAGGGCAGATCGTGGCAGATGCGCCCGCTGGCGGGGCCTATGTGACGCCGACCCTTTTTGCCGATGTGCCGCCTGACCATGCCTTGGCGCAGGATGAGATTTTCGGCCCGGTTCAGACGATCATCCCCTTTGAGGATGAGGCAGAGGCCATCGCGATTGCCAATGGCACCCGCTACGGCCTTGTCGCATCCTGCTGGACGGAAAACGGCGCGCGGCAAATGCGCATGGCGCGGGCGCTGCGGGCAGGGCAGGTCTTTGTGAACAACTATGGGGCGGGTGGGGGCGTGGAACTGCCCTTCGGCGGGACCGGTCTGTCAGGGCATGGGCGCGAGAAAGGTTTTGCGGCACTTTACGGATTTTCGACGCTGAAAACAGTCGCGGCCCGTCACGGGTGATCCGCGCCGCCGAGACTTGGCAACGCGGATTGGATTTTCAGACCCGCAGTGTCGCC
>JAHDGO010000074.1:0-5937 GCA_020627605.1 Yoonia sp. | reverse complement strand
ATTGCCTGGCTGACGGCGGACTGGACCTGCGCCTCTTGGAACGGTTTTGAGATCAGGAATGCAGGCTCTGGTCGGTCGCCTGTCAGCAGCCGCTCGGGGAAGGCGGTGATGAAGATTACAGGCACATCCATCTGTTGCAGCAATTCATTCACCGCATCGATGCCAGAGGAATTATCGGCCAGCTGAATATCCGCCAGGATCAGATCGACGGACTGTTCTTCGCCCAGCGCAACCGCCTCTTTATGCGTGCGGGCGACGCCGGTGACCGTATGGCCAAGGTCAGAGACGATGGCGGTCAGGTCAGCCGCGATGATTGGTTCATCTTCAATAATCATGATGCGGCCTTTGACGCTTTCGGCCAATTCGCTGTTTGCGGTCTTGATCAGGTTGCGCGCCTCTTCCACGTCGATCCGCATGATCTTGGCGATGGCATCAAGGCTGAACTCTTCAATCGTGCGCAACAGCAGCGCCTCGCGCGAGTTTGCCGTCAGCTTGGACAGCAGGCCATGGGCACGGCTTCGCAGATCGTCGTCCGGGTTCGCGAACATCTGGCCGGATGTCGACCAGATTGCGTGGAAGCACTTGAAAAGATTGACTTTCACATCGTCATCGTTGTCGAAATCGCTGCGGTCTTTCAAAATGACCTCCAGCGTGGCGACGGTATATTTGTCGCCTCTGGCCTGTGATCCTGTCAGCGCCCGTGCGTAGCGCCGCAGATATGGCAGCTCTGCCGCAATCAGATCGGAAAAGTTGGTTTCCCCACTGTCACCTTGCATATTCGTGTAGCCTTTTTTGATTTTACGGAACCAAACGCGCAACCGCGACGTTGGTTCCTGATCGCGATGAATAAATTAACAGATGAGGCGTCGAGGCAGGATGGCAAGTGGACACGATCACAAAGATGATCGGATCACACGTGATAACAGGGCCAATCTGAAACGGGCATTCGCCGATGGCGATCAAGATGCCCTGACAGATGAGATGGCTGACCTAGTTGCCGCCTTGCGGGAGCAGGACAGCACCCGCGCGCGCGAACCGCAAGGTGAGTAGGGCAGTGCAACTGCTATTGCGATGATGCGGGACGTGCCTGTTATTTGGGCAGACGGCGCCGGCACCCCTGCTGGGCGTGTCCTTTGCCCGCAAATCGCCCTCAACCTCTTGTTGCCGCCGGACCACTTCGTAAGGTGAGCCATGATGACTGCCCCCTTGCCACTATTGGTGTTCAGTGACCTCGACGGGACCCTGATTGATCACCACAGCTATGCCTGGGATGCGGCACTGCCCGCGCTGGATGCGCTTAGACAGACCGGATGCGGCGTCATCCTCGCGAGCAGCAAAACAGCAAAAGAAATCAACGTATTGCGTGATGCGATGGGCTTGGCTGACTGGCCAGCGATTGTGGAAAACGGCGCGGGCATTCTGCCGGCCGGTCAGGCGCAGGTGGGGGCAGACAGCCGCTATGCCGATTTGCGTGCGGTGCTGGATGGGGTGCCGCCGCCCCTGCGTGCGGATTTCACCGGGTTTGGTGATCTTGACGCGGCAGAGGTGGCAAAGCTGACCGGGCTGTCTGAGGCCGCGGCGCATGACGCCAAGGCCCGCGATTTTTCCGAACCGGGGTTGTGGCGCGGGGCAGAGGAAGGGCGGGCGGCCTTTCTGGACGCGCTGGCACCACATGGCGTGACCGCGCGCGAGGGCGGGCGGTTTCTGACCCTGTCGTTTGGCAGCCGCAAGGTGGACCAGATGGGACAATTGATTGACAGATACAGGCCCAGACACACCGTTGCCCTTGGTGACGCCCCGAATGACGTAGAGATGCTGGAGGCGGCAGATCACGGCGTGATCGTCGCCAACCCGACGCGCGCGCCCTTGCCGCCCCTGCGGGGCGAGGAGACCGGGCAGATCATCCGTACCGCTGATGCTGGCCCCGCCGGGTGGAACAGCGCTATCCTATCACTGCTCGCAGAGCTTCCATTACACAGGAGCCAGACCTAATGGCCGACTTTCATCAGAACGGAAACATCACAACGCTGCACAATCTGCGCACCCGCTCTGTCGCTGAGATTGAGGCCGAATTGCAGGCCTTTGGCCAGTCGCGCAAGATGTCGTTGATCCTGCCGTGCCTCTATTCCGAACTGCAGGGCCCGGCCATGCCCAACATCCTGGCAGAGCTATCCAAGGTCGGCTACCTGCACCGCATTATCATCGGGCTGGACCGCGCCGATGAGGCGCAGTTCCGCCACGCCAAAGAGTTCTTCGCCGGGCTGAACCAGAACCACATCGTGATCTGGAATGACAGCCCGCGCATGCTGGCGCTGGGCGAACGGCTGGATAAGATCGGGCTGGCCCCGGCCGAGCAGGGCAAGGGCAAGAATGTCTGGTCATCGCTTGGCTATCTGATCGGCTGCGCGGACAGCTCTGTCATGGCGATCCATGATTGCGATATCCTGACCTACACCAATGAAATGCTGGCGCGTCTGATCTATCCTGTGGCCAACCCGAACTTTCCCTATCAGGTGGCCAAGGGGTTCTACCCCCGTGTGGGCGAGGGCAAGCTGAATGGCCGGGTCACGCGCCTGCTGGTCAGCCCGCTGTTGATCGCGCTCAAGCGGGTCATCGGGGACCGCGATTACATCGATTATCTGCGCAGTTTCCGCTATCCGCTGTCGGGCGAGTTTGCGATGCGCACGGCGATCCTGCCGGATTTGCGCATTCCATCCGACTGGGGTCTGGAGATCGGCGTGCTATCAGAGGCATGGCGCAATCTGGCGCCCAAGGCGGTCTGCCAGGTGGAGATTTCGGACGCCTATGACCACAAACATCAGGACCTGAGCGTTGATGATGCCGATGCTGGCCTCAGCCGGATGTCGACGGATATCTGCAAGGCGATTTTCCGCAAACTGGCCGCCGATGGCACGGTATTTACGCCCAATGTCTTCCGCACGCTCAAGGCCACATACTACCGCATGGCATTGGACCTGCTGGAGGCTTACTACAACGATGCCAAAATGAACGGCCTGTCAATCGACCGGCACAAGGAAGAGCAGTCAATCGAGCTATTCGCCGAGAACATCATGCGCGCCGGGCAGATATTCATCGACAACCCGCATGAGACGCCGTTCATTCCGACATGGAACCGTGTCCACGCCGCTGACCCGGATTTCCTGACCGATCTGCACGCGGCCGCACGCGCGGATGAGGCGGAGTTCAGTTAAGTGGTGTGCGATCTGAACTGTCGTGCAGGTCTGGCACAGCCTGATTAATCATCCGCCTTCTCAGATCGGCGCTGTCTCTCGGCCTTGCGGATTTCAAGATGAAACCACAACCAAAGCAGAACCGAGACGATGGCGATTGCACCAAAGATGTAGAGCGTGAAAGGGTGTTCAAACCCACGGCCAGACGTTGTTCCATCAATCATTTCGCCAACCTAACCTCTGCGGCAGCTTTCACCAAACTTGCCGCTATCCCCGGTTGGTAATCCATCTGCACTGATAGGGGGCCAGCGTGATCGCCTGTGCGCCGGGGTCAATCGCCTCGCCACTCAGCAGATCGGTCCATTTTTCGTCCTCGATCAGGTTGATTGCCACCGGAGAGATCTCAACGCTGTCAGCACTCACGTTGTGCAGGGCAAAGATCGACTGGGCCCGGTCAATGCTTTGCCGCCAGACCCCAAAGACACGGTCGTCCAGCACCATGGTGAACTGTGTCGCATTGGGGTGAAACGCCGATTGTCTGGCGCGCAGGCGCAGCCGTTCTGACAGGGCGTGCAGCACTTTGGCGTGGTGCGTTTCGGCGTCGGCCAGCAGTGCCTCCAGTGTGGGGTAGTCCCAGCGGTGCCGATTGATGGCGCGGTTCATGCCCCGGTGGGCGACCTGTTCGTGATCATTGGCGGTGCCCAGCATGGAGTGGATGTAGAAGGCCGGGATACCTTCCATCGACATCACGATGGTCTGCGAGCAGATGAACCGCGCCAGATGGTGATCATCCTCGCCAGCAAATGTGCGCCCGGTGGCGGCAAAGAATGTGGTGTTCAGCTCATAAGGTGCCTCGCCCCCGTCGGGCAGGGCGCGCATGGAAACCAGACCGCCGATCTCCTTGACGGTGTCGATGACTTTGGTCTGCTCTTCGGCTGGCAGCACCCCTTCGGCGGGACGCATGCCGATGCCATCGTGGCTGGCGGTAAAGTTGAGGTATGCACACCCCAGTTGCGCAGGCGGCATGCCCCTGCTCCACTTGCTGAGATATTTGGCTGAACCCGACATGACCGCATGCAGGATCAGCGGCGGCAGGGGGAAGTTGTAGATGGCATGCGCCTCATCCCGGTTGCCGAAATAGCTGAGGTTTTCGGCCTTGGGCACGTTGGTTTCGGTCAGAAGGATGATGGTTTCCGCCGCATAGTCACACAGCATCCGCATCAGTTTTACCACCGCATGGGTCTGCGGCAGGTGGATGGAGGAGGTCCCCGCCACTTTCCACAGGAAGGCCACGGCATCGAGCCTGATGATCCGCACGCCGTTTTCCACATGCAGCCGGATGATGCGCAGAAATTCCAGCAGCACTTCCGGGTTGCGGAAATCAAGGTCGATCTGGTCGTGGCTGAAGGTACACCAGACGTGTTTGATGCCATCTGATGTTTCCACCTCTTGCAGCAGCGGCGTGGTTCTGGGGCGCACGACCATGCTGAGGTCGTCGTCTGGCGAGGCCTCGAAAAAGAACTTGTCGTAAGGGTGCTGGCCCTGACGGTAGGCATTGAACCACGCGCCCTGACTGGACACATGGTTGAGCACCAGATCCGACATCAGGTGAAATTCGGACCCAATCCGGTTGATATCGGGCCAGTCGCCAAGCTGCGGATTGACGGCGCGAAAATCAGAGACGGCAAAACCATCGTCAGAGGTGTAGGGAAAGAACGGCAGGATATGCACGCCATTGACCACCCCCTTCATGTAACGCAGCAGAAAGTCATGCAGCAGGTCGAGCGGTTTGTGCAGCCCGTCCTGAACAGAGTTGCCATAGGTGATCAGCAGCGCGTCATGTTCGGACCACAGCGTATTGCCAGGCAGGCGGCCACGTTTGCGCGGGCGGGTGCCTTCGGGCCAGAATGCCTCGACAATCTTGCTGCCGAGGATATGCGGGTCGAGGTCGGGGTAAATCTCGCCGACCAGTTTGGTCAGGCGGGTACTGAAATTCATACGTTGCGCGTCGGCCATGGGTGCGGGCAGTCTTTCGGTCTGTGATCTCCACAAGCATGGCGCTCATGGGGCAAAAGGCCAGTGGAAAGCACCCCAGACCGGTGATTTCTGCCTCATGATTTTGCGGGTTGATCAAATTTTTGGCGGACCGTAGCGATCCTGTTCCGGCAGCATTGCCCGGCGTGACACTTGGGGCTTGCAGGGGGCGGAGTGGGACAGTATCGCGTTCAAAGCGCTTTGGAGAAATGCGATGCCAGAGATCACCCCATGGTGGAAGTCGGCCACCGGATATCAGATCTATCCGCGCAGCTTTTGTGACAGCAACGGTGACGGGATCGGCGATATCCCCGGCATCATTGCAAAGCTGCCGCATCTGGCGGAGCTTGGCATCGGCTTTATCTGGCTGTCGCCTGTCTTTGCCTCGCCGATGGTCGACAATGGTTACGATATCTCTGACTACCGCGACATTGCGCCGGAATTCGGCACGTTGGGTGATATGGATGCGCTGATCGCAGCCGCTGGCGACCACGGCATTCGCATCGTGATGGATCTGGTTGTCAATCACACGTCCGACCAGCACCATTGGTTTCAGGCGGCCTGCAATCACCCTGATGGATCGGAGCGTGATTTCTATATCTGGCGGGATGCCAGCGCTGATGGTGGTCCGCCCAGTGATCTGCGCGCCTGTTTTGGCGGCTCTGCCTGGCATTGGGTGCCGGAGGTGGGCCAGTATTACCTTGGCTATTTC
>JAHDGO010000073.1 GCA_020627605.1 Yoonia sp. | reverse complement strand
GGGCACCATGAACAGGCTGATGCCTTTGGTCCCCGGAACCCCGTCCGGCAGACGGGCCAGCACGAGATGGCAGACATTTTCGGTGAAATCATTGTCGGCCCAGCTGATGTAGATTTTCTGGCCAGTGATGGCATAGGTGCCATCGCCATTCGGTTCGGCCTTGGTGCGCAGCGCGCCGACGTCAGACCCCGCCTGAGGTTCGGTCAGGTTCATCGTGCCGTTCCATGCGCCGGAAATCAGCTTGGGCAGGTAAACATCCTTGATGGCGTCAGAGGCGTGATGCTCCAGCGCTTCGATCTGGCCCTGGGTCATCAGCGGTGACAGCTGCAGCGACAGACAGGCGCTCGACAGCATTTCGTTCACGCTGGTGGTCAGTGTCATCGGCAGGCCCATACCGCCCACCTCGGGCGAGGCTGACATGCCGATCCAGCCACCTTCGGCAATCGCCTGATAGCCTTCGGCAAAACCGGGGGAGGTCCGCACGACGCCGTTTTCCAGATGCGCCGGGTGCAGGTCGCCTGCGCGGTTCAAAGGGGCGATGACCTCTTCACACATCTTGGCGGCTTCGGTGAGGATCGCATCAACCATATCCGGTGTCGCCTCGGCAAAGCGATCGGTGGCGGCGACGTCGGAAAATCCGACAACGTGATCCATCAGAAAGCGAAAATCGCCGACAGGTGCGCGGTAGGCCATGCGTTTCATCCCCGAGTTATGCTGCTGCTTGGCAAAGGACGGAACGCCAGCTATGCAACGTCAATTCCCGCTCAACCTATCCAAGCGGGCGACCTCATCAACCAAAACGCCACGTCATGACCTCCCCCGAAATGCGCAGATTGTCACCCGATGCCGCCGGACTGGATGCCGCCGCCGCCATCCTGCGCGGTGGTGGGCTGGTGTCGTTTCCGACCGAAACGGTCTACGGTCTGGGCGCGGATGCGTGTGATGACAGGGCCGTTGCAGGCATCTATGCGGCCAAGGCCCGGCCCAGTTTCAACCCGCTGATCGTGCATCTGCCAGAGCTGACGGCGGCGCAGGAGTATTGCGACTTCAACGACGATGCCCTGCGACTGGCCACGGCGTTCTGGCCCGGCGCATTGACCCTTGTGCTGCCGCTGAAGCAAGGCGCTGGTATCTCGAAACTTGTGACTGCCGGCTTGGATACGCTGGCGGTGCGTGTGCCAGACCATGCGCTGGCGCAGGACCTGCTGCGGCGGTTTGGTGGCCCCGTTGCGGCCCCGTCAGCGAACCCATCCGGCCGCGTCAGCCCCACATCGGCAGATCACGTGGCCGCAGGACTGGCAGGCCGGATTGATGCGGTACTGGATGGCGGTGACTGCACGGTGGGGGTGGAATCGACGATTGTCAGCTGCATCGGCCAACCCGCCCTGCTGCGCGCCGGCGGCATTCCGGCAGAGGCGTTGAGCGCCTGTCTTGGCGCGCCTTTGCTGTTGCCTGCCGACCCCGCTGTGCCGATCGCGCCGGGTCAGCTTGCCGCGCATTATGCCCCGCAAGGGCGGGTGCGGCTGAACGCAACGCAGGTCGAAGACGATGAGGTTTTGCTGGGCTTTGGTCCTGTTGAGGCCGCGCTGAACCTGTCGCCATCCGGTGACCTGACAGAGGCGGCATCACGTCTTTTTGCCTGCCTGCATACGCTTGATGCGATGGGTGCGGCCAAAATCGCAGTCTCGCCGATCCCAGATCATGGTTTGGGTGCCGCGATCAACGACCGGCTACGCCGTGCGGCAGCACCGCGCGACTAGGCTTATCCGGCGTTCTGACGTTCGACGTAAGCGCGCAGTTCTTCGGCCTCTTGCCGGGCCTCGCGCAGCCCGTCCATGGCAGCGCGCAGCTCGGCCTCTGTCTGGCTCAGCTGGTTGGTCATCTCTGCCTCACGCTGCTGCAGATAGGTAATCGCCTGATCGCGGGTTTCCTCGGCCTCGTGCAGGGCCTGGGCGAGTTTGTCCAATTCGCCCACTTCGGCCTTGGTGACGCGGGTAAAGCGGTTGATCAGCCAGCTGGCAAACCAGCCCAGACTAAAGGCCACAAAAAGAATGACGGCCGTCGCGATGATAAATTCGGTTCTGTTCATTGGTCTTCGGTCTCATCGCTTTCTGACGCAGGGTCTGCGTCTTCGGCCGCCTCGGGTGCGGTCTCTGCACCTTCTACTGGCGTGTCTTCGGCGATGTCGTCAAGGGTAGAGGTTTCCTGAGCCGTCGATTCAGGAACGATGAGGCTGAATTCAATCCTGCGGTTGGCCTCGCGGCCTTCTTCGGTCTCGTTGTCGGCAATCGGGCTTTCCTCGCCAAAACCAACAGCCTCGAACGTGGAAATCGGCACGCGGCGTGCGCTCAGCGCCATCAGCACGGCATTTGCACGCTCTTGCGACAGTTGCTGGTTCATCTCTTCGCGGCCCTGACTGTCGGTGTAGCCCGCAATGCGCACCGGCAGATCGCCGCAGATTTTCAGAATTTCGGCAATGTCATCGACGACGGGCTGCGTATCAGCCGTCAGATCAGCAGAACCGGGATCGAACAGGATCTTGCGCCCGTCCGTGACAGTCTTGACCTGTTCGATGCATTCCTCTGGCGTTGGCAGGCCCGCAATCGGGTCAAGCTGTTCGACATAGCTGACGTCAATGTCGAAATCCGCACCCTGTCCCAGTTTGTCGATCAACAGGCCGGTGATTGTGGCATTTGCATCTGCGTTGCCGGTATTGCCGCGCACCGTCAGGCTGTCAGGCTCGACCACAACGACCCCATTTGACAGCTCTGACAGGGCCTCAATCCCGGCCAGTACGCGGACGGACCAGCCTGCTGGCAGGTTTTCGGCGATGCGTGTGCCCATGGTGATATTGCGCTGGCCAAATTTCGCGTTGGCAAAGTTTTCCGCAACGCTGTTGGTGATGTCGTCTGGCACGCGGCCACGCAATTGCACCTCTCCCTCGGGGCTGAGGGTGGCTGTAAACTGTGGCAATTCCTCGGCCACATCCTGCGGCTGTTCGGGCAGGTCGGCGCGCAGGGCAAAGACATCTGGCAAGTCGTTTTCCAGCCGCCCGACGATATTGTCAAAGGTGGCCTGACCGGTGCCCGCCAGCGCAGTGAGCGTAATATCAGTGTCGGATATGGTGACAGTGCCACCGCCCAGCTTTTCAACCGCCGCGATGGAACTGGCCACGGCGCTGCCCCAGTCTTTGGATGGCGCACCCAGTGCAAGCACGCAGTTGGCACGTTGCTGGAACCCCGCGTCAGAAGCGGCGGCGACAATCGCGGCAATGGCCTCGCTTGTGTCGGCGGTGCAGGCGTCAAATCTTGCGCCCTGATCATCAAGGGTAAAGCGCGTCGCGAAGGGCGAAATCACCGGGCGCGGGGCGTTGATCTGGACGGCGAGCCGCACACCATCCGGCGTGTTGCGCGCCAGTGTGGTTTCCAAACGCCGCTTTTCCTCTGGGCTGTCTGACAGGGCGGTGACGTTGACCCGGTCCGCATTCACAGAGATTTTGGATTTGTTCAGCAGGTCCATTGCACGCAGCGCGTAATTCAGCGCGTCACGCCATGTGTCCGGCGCGGGATAATCGCCCACCTCAAGAAAGTCCGTCACCGGCAGCCCGTCAGCGATGTCGTTGATCTGCGCGGTCAATGCCTCGCGATCCATGCTTGCGGGGATCAGGCCGATCAGGGAAATACCGGCATCATTGCGCAAAATCTCGATCGCAAACTCCGGCGGGGCGATCTGCGCCGAATCGGCGACCGACAGATTGTCGATGACCCGGCTGGCATCCACCATGCCACCCGCAGCAGAGATCGCGCGAAAGCGCACCGCCTCTGTCGGGGCTTCGCCTTCAAGGATCACCTGCAGGCCGTCGCCCAGCACCGCAGCCCAGTCATACCCTTGATCTACAAGGGTTTCCTGTACGGCAACGACGGAACGTTCCTCGACCAGTGTCACGGTGGAACGCGCCGCCGCGACAGAGGCAAAGCCCGCCGCGACAAAGGCGATCAACCGGATAAAAAGTGCAGACAGGCGCATGTGTCCTCGGGTGTTGTGACGCCCCCTCATAGGGGGCGCCGTGGTGGTGTTCAATTACACCAAAAGGGCAACGGCGAAAAACGGCAAAGGGATCAGGCCCGCGTTCCGGTTGGATCGGAAGATGTGCAAAAGCCCATCGGTGTTGTCCGGGTCAAACTTCGTCAGCTGCCACGTCAGGTGCCAGCCCATCGCCCATGGCCCGCCGATGGCGATGACCAGCGACAGCACCGACCGTTCAGAGGCGGCGAGCAGTACCGCCAGCCCCATCAGCACGACCGTCAGTGTCAGAAACAGCCGCAGCCATTTGCGCGAGTCCTCGCCAAACAGCCGCGCGGTTGATTTCACGCCGATCAGCGCGTCATCCTCTGCGTCCTGATGGGCGTAGATCGTGTCGTAAAACAGGGTCCATGCGATGCCCGCACAGTAAAGGACCAGCGGCGCGGGCCCGATGCTGTTGGTATGCGCAGCCCACCCCAAAAGCGCGCCCCAGTTGAACGCCAGCCCCAGAAAGGCCTGGGGCCACCATGTGAACCTTTTTGCGAAAGGGTAGATCGCCACTGGCGCCAGCGCGATGATTCCCAGAAAGATCGCTGTCGGGTAAAAGCTGATCAGGATGAAGAAGGCGAGGATGGCTTGCAGGCACATCCAGACCAGTGCGGCGCGCACGCTCACCTGTCCTGACGGGATCGGGCGCGACCGGGTCCGGGCGACTGATCCGTCGATATGCCGGTCGGTGATGTCGTTCCATGTGCAGCCCGCGCCGCGCATCAGGAATGCCCCGATCCCACAGCCCGCAATGGTCCACAGATCGTGGCTGCCGTAGCGGTTCGTCGCCAGGATCGCCAGCGCCAGCCCCCAAAGGCAAGGCACGTAAAGCAGCCAGGTGCCGATTGGCCTGTCAGCCCGGCTGAGCCGCAGATAGGGCCGCGTCACGACAGGCGCAAAGCGGTCTACCCAATTGTCGGGCGGGGCGTCGGCAACGGTGCCTGTCGGCTCTGGCATGTCGGCCTTCCGGGTCATAAAGTCCGCCTTATGGCATCCAAGGTTCGACTTTATGTAGATCACCCGCTGGGGGAAGGGCAATCGGTCCCGCTGTCGCGGGAGCAGGCGCATTATCTTTTCGGGGTCATGCGGCTGGCCGAAGGGGCGGTCCTGTCGCTGATCAATGGCGCAGACGGGGAACGGGACGCGCGCGTCGAGAAGGCCGGCAAGAAGGGGGGCATTTTGCTGTGCCTGTCCCAGACAGCCCCGCTGCAGGCGCCACCGGACCTGTGGTTTCTCTTTGCCCCCATCCGCAAGGAACGCACCGCCTTTATCGTGGAAAAGGCGGTGGAGATGGGTGCGGCGCGGGTCATGCCGGTGCAGACGGATTATACCCAAAGTGCCAACCGCGTGCGGCAGGACAAGTTACAGGCCCATGCGGTCGAGGCGGCAGAGCAATGCGGGGGAACCTTTGTGCCCCCGGTGGATGATCTGGCCAAACTGTCGGCGGTGCTGAAAGGCTGGCCGGCTGAGCGGCAGCTGATGTTTTGCGACGAGGCGCTGATCGGTGATCCTGTCGGCCTGCCTGACACGCCGGGCCCTTGGGCGATCCTGATCGGGCCGGAGGGCGGTTTTTCCCCGGCCGAACGTGATCACCTGCGCAGCCTGCCTTTTGCGCATCCGGTCAGCCTTGGACCGCGCATCCTGCGTGCGGATACGGCAGCGGTTGCGGCGCTGACGGTCTGGCAGCAGGCGCTGGGGGATTGGGGTTGATCCGCGCGACACCCGAAGACCGCCCCGCGATCGAGGCCTTCCTGCGCCAGCATATCGCGACCTCGATGTTTCCACTGTCGAACCTGCGCCGCCATGGCATGCAGGGCGGGCATCCGCGTGCCACGCATTTCTATCTGCGCTGGCAGGCCGGTCAGATCACCGATGCCTTGCCGATCACAGAGGAAGGCATGGTGTTTCCGCAATGCCCGACCGCCCCTTGGGGGGACGTGAAGGCGGTGTTGGCCGGATACAAGGTAAAGGGCTTGCTGGGCGAGGGCGCGCAGGTGGCGGCCCTGCGCAGCGCACTTGGGCTGACGGCGGCAGGTGGCATCGATGAGGTAGAGCCGCTTTATGCGTTGCGCCATGCCGATCTGCGCATGCCGGATTGCACCGGCTTTTCCCTGCACCCCCTGTCAGAGGCACCGCGCGCCCTTATCAACGGCTGGCGAGCTGCCTATCTGCAAGAGGTGCTGCCGATGCCGGGCGAAGACCCGCTGCGGCAGGCAGCGCATGATGTGGATGGGTATCTGGAGGCTTACAGCCACCGGGTTCTTTACGAAGGGGACAGGCCCGTGGCTATGACAGGGTTCAACGCGACATTGCCAGAGGCGGTGCAGATCGGCGGTGTTTATACACCCCCCGATCAGCGGTCGCGCGGTTTGGCGCGGCGTGCCGTCGCCCTGCACCTGGCCGAGGCGCGCGACAGTGGGGCGAAAGACGCGATCCTCTTTGCCTCTTCCCCGCAGGCCTGCAAAGCCTATGAGGCCATCGGATTTCAGCGCAGCGGCACGTTCACGATTTTGGTCTGGGAACACCCGCAGGTCGTCTATGGCTGAGTTTCTGCGCCCCGAGGTGCGTGCCATTCTGTGGCGCTGGCGCGAGGTGCTGATCGCCGGGGTCTTGCTGGCGCTGGGCCTGTGGTGGATTTTCACGGGCGTCGGGATCAACCGCTGGCTTGGCTATATCTTTGCTGCCATCGGCATCGGCTGGGCGGTCGCCGGGGCGCAGCGCGCACAGTTTCGTCAGGGCGGCGATGGCCCCGGCGTGGTGCAGGTGCGCGAGCGCAGGCTTGCCTATTTTGGGCCACTGGATGGTGGCGTCATTGATGTCGAAGATTTGACCAGACTGGAAATCGACCCAAGCAGCAAGCCAGAGCCAAGCTGGATTCTGACCGGCATCGGCGGTCAGCGCATTGCGATTCCGGTCAATGCTGCAGGGGCGGAGGCGCTGTTTGATGTTTTTGCCAGCCTGCCCGACATCAAGACGACCGCCGTGCTGGACGTGCTTTCGCGCACACCTGATGCGCGCGTCACTGTCTGGCGCAAGGACAAGCCGCTCTTGCATTGACAGCGCGGCCCTGTCAGGTCACCAAAAAGCCTTGAGCAAGAGCGGAGTGCTGCACCCATGTCTGTCCCTCAATCCGGCGGTGCGCCTATTGAAAGCTATGACCAACTGCCAGAATTGCTGGCCAAGGGCTGCAAGCCCAAGGCCGATTGGCGGATCGGGACAGAGCATGAGAAATTCGGCTTTTGTCAGGACAGCCTGAAACCACTGCCTTATGATGGCGCCCGCTCTATCAAGGCGGTGCTGGAGGGGCTGGAGGGCCGCTTTGGCTGGGACCGCGTGGAAGAGGACGGGCATATCATCGGCCTGACCAAGGACGGTGCCAACGTCAGCCTTGAACCGGGCGGCGCGCTGGAATTGTCAGGTGCGCCACTTGAGACGATCCACCAGACCTGTGACGAGGTGAACACCCATCTGGCCGAGGTGAAATCAGTTGCCGATGAGATCGGTGTCAAATTCATCGGCCTCGGGGCAGCCCCTGAATGGACTCATGCGCAAATGCCGCTGATGCCCAAGGGACGGTACAAACTGATGAACAACTACATGGAAAAGGTCGGCACCATGGGCACAGCCATGATGCGCCGGACCTGTACGGTGCAGGTCAACCTCGACTTCGGATCAGAGGCGGACATGGTCCAGAAGATGCGCGTCGCGTTGGCGTTGCAGCCTGTTGCGGTGGCGCTTTTTGCCAATTCGCCTTTCTTTGAAGGCCAGATCAACGGGCACAAATCATGGCGCAGCCGTATCTGGCGGGCGCTGGATGACGCGCGCACCGGGATGCTGCCGTTCGTGTTTGAAGAGGGGTTCGGCTTTGAGGCATGGACCGAGTGGGTCCTCGATGTGCCGATGTATTTTGTCTATCGCGATGGCAAATATATTGATGCGCTGGGCATGTCGTTCCGTGACTTTCTGAAAGGTGAGTTGCCTGCGCTGCCGGGGGAAAAGCCGCTGATGTCGGATTGGGCGGACCATCTGACAACCGTTTTCCCAGAGGCCCGGGTCAAGCAATTCATCGAAATGCGCGGCGCAGATGGCGGGCCGTGGCGCAGGCTGTGTGCGCTTCCGGCTTTCTGGACCGGGTTGATGTATGACCAGACGGCCCTTGATGCCGCATGGGACCTTTGCAAGGGCTGGAGTGCTGAACAGCGCGACGCGCTGCGCGTTGCAGCTTCTGTCGATGGGCTGCAGGCGCAGGTCGAGGGCATCAACATGCATGATCTGGCGCGCGAGGTCGTCGCGATCTCTGAGGCCGGTCTGAAAGCCCGCGCCCGCCCCGGCGCTGGCGGGTTGGTGCCGGATGAGACGCATTTCCTGAATGCCCTGAAGGAATCCATCGAAAGCGGTGAGACACCAGCTGACGAGTTGCTGCGGCGCTATCACAGCGACTGGGATGGTGATTTGTCACGCATTTATGCGGAATATAGTTACTGAGCAGGGCGCGCTGGTCTGCCCGGTGCTGCTTATGGTCAGCTGTCGGCGCTTTTGGACTTCGCCCCGATCTTGCTTTCTGCGCCCCTGCGCAGCCGCAGGATATTCCCGGTGTGGCGGATATAGACCGCAATACAAAGTACAGCCGTCAGCACAAACATCCAGCCGCGGTCGGTGAAGCCGAC
>JAHDGO010000072.1 GCA_020627605.1 Yoonia sp. | reverse complement strand
GGCGCGCGCCTGCGGTCGCCACGATCCTTTGAAGGGTCGTCACCACGCGCCACCTCACCCAGCCGCCTGATGGCCTCTTTGCGGGCCTCATCGCTGGTCACAGTGCCATGCCGCCCGATCACCATACGACGAGTTCGTCCACCGCTTCGGTATTGGACGACATAGCTCTTGCGACCGGACGGCATGACACGAACACCAAAGCCGTTCACCTCGCTGTCAAAAACTATGTGATCACCGCGTTCAGCGGACAGGCTTTCAACGAAACGTTTGGTCAGCTTAGGCATTTGGACCCCATCAAAATTGGCGCTTTCATGGAAGCAGTGCGGAAGCTTCATGCAGCGGTCTGCAGAGTCATCTATGTTGGAACAGCGCAGTTCGCGTCAAATAAAATATAATATTTTCAGTCGTTTATGTCTGATCAGCGGGGCTTGGCGAAGTGGGGCGAAATGGCCTAAACTAGACTTCTAATCAGCAGGTTGAGGGTTCGAGTCCTTCTCGGATCGCCATTTTCATCCCCCGAAAGGCTCCGATATGCTGGAACTGCGACCCAATTGCGAATGGTGTGACTGTGATCTGCCGCCCGCCTCTGATCAGGCGCGGATTTGCAGTTATGAATGCACCTATTGCGCCACTTGTGTTGAGACTGTCTTGCACAATGTCTGTCCGACGTGCGGCGGCGGCTTTGTGCCGCGTCCGATCCGGCCTGTCGGGGCTGAGGGCAATCAGAAAAACCTGGGGCTTGCCAATCGGCCTGCCAGCACGGAAAGGCAGCATTCACCATGGTCCCGCGCCGAGGTTGATGCCGTCAGCGCCAGCCTGCGTGATGTGCCGCCAGCCAAGCGCTAGGTTTGCGCGTGCGACACGCACATTAACCGTTTGTTCGCCTTTCACCCCAATATTGTTAACAAATTCAGCCGATTATCTTTGAATCATGGTAAATCTTCGGGCTGCAGCCGGGGATTGTTTACTACTCGTTAAGGCAATCCTTTCAGCCTTCTTAACACCGAGGCACAGCTTTTCTGCGCCGGGTTTGGGTAAGGGGCTGGCATGTTTGATCTGGGTGAAGGCGACTTGGGGTTTGATGCGGCGGCGATCAGCGCGGCAGCACCCCGGCGGGGCGGGCTGGCCAAAACCGCCTTTGATCTGTGCGTCTGTCTGGCGTTGTTGCCAATCCTTGCCATGGCTGCGCTCATCCTCATTCTGATCAACCCTTTCCTGAACCATGGTCCGCTGATCTTTGCGCAGCGCCGGATGGGGCGCGATTGCCGCCCGTTTACGGCCTATAAGTTCCGCACCATGGCCGTCACATCTGTCGCAACCCGTGGCGCGTTCGACCCCTTGGAGGCCGACCGCATTGGTCGTTTCGGCGGGTTCCTGCGGCGCACGCGGATTGATGAATTGCCGCAGATCCTGAACGTCCTGCGCGGCGAGATGAGCCTGATCGGCCCACGCCCCGATGCCTACGACCACGCCCGTGTCTATCTGCAAGAGGTGCCCGGCTATGCAGCCCGCTATCAGGTGATCCCCGGCATCAGCGGCTTCGCCCAGACAGAGGTAGGGTATGTCGATGGACTGGCAGACATGCAGCGCAAGGTTGCGGCAGATCACTACTACCTTCAGCATGCAAGTCTGCGGCTGGATCTCTGGATCGCCTGGCGTACGCTGTGTGTGGTCTTGGGGGCCAAAGGCACCTGACGCTTAGGCCACCACGACATCCATGCTGCCCTGTCCGACCCTGACGGCGGAAAGCTGTCCTGTGGCGTGGGCCTGCGTGTCGATCGCGATCCGCAGCGCTTCGGCCGTCACAATGTCGACCGGGTGATGCCCATGCACGATCCATCGGCCGTCGGTCCGCGCTGTCGTCGTAAACAGCGGATGACCCCAGGCGAAGCCCCTTTCGGGCTGTGCGTCCAGCGCGCAGGTCGGATCGGCCCCGGCGTGCAGTACGCTGATGTTCCCGCTCTGCCAGGCATAGGGCAGGGCGTGCAGCCATTGTTGCATGCCGGGCATGTTGCTGCGGATCTGGTCACGCAGGGTGACATAGGCGCGCGGCGGTGCGTCCTCTGGCGGCAGTGTCAGGCCAAAGCTTTCCAGCGTCTTGCGCCCGCCATAACGCAGGAATGGCCGGGTCTGCCGGATGGGCCGTGACAGAAACCGCAGGAACAGATCCTCGTGGTTGCCCCGCAGGGCGATGATCTGGCGGTCCTCGGCTAGCGCCAGCAAGCGGCGCAGGACCGCCGCACTGTCAGGCCCTTTGTTGATGTAATCGCCCACCAGCACAATCGGCAGCCCCTCTGGCCGCAGCCGATCCAGCAGTCGCTCCAGCAGAGCGTCGCAGCCATGGACGTCACCAATCGCCCAAAAGGGCGTATCGGGGGCAAGTGAGGCGAGGTTGGGCGCAGGCGTCATGCCGTCTGTTTAGACCGATTGCGCGGGCCATGGCCACTGGCCTGTTGCCTGCCCCAGCGCACGGCGTGCCAAGGGCTTGCTAAACCTGATCCGGCAAAAGGATCAGGCGTTTTGATAGATGGAGCCACCGATGCCTGATCCCTTTGATACCGACTACGTCAATCTGACCTCTCCTGCGGTTGCGCATTACGTTATCGCCCCGTCCGACAGCAGTGATCTGCCGGTGCGCCCCCGTGCGCTTTACGTCAATGCCGCTGGCACGGCCGTGCTGCGCGACAATGACGGGGAGGAGATCAGCTATGAGGTTGCGGCAGGGGCAGTCTTGTCGCTGCGTCCTGTGCGGGTGATGGCCACAGGGACCACTGCCCAGCTGATCGGGTGGTACTAAGCCATGATCGGCTTTGCCTTGTCGCCGGGTCATGTCCAGATGCCGTTTGGTTTGCCGCAGCCGCTCACCAGCTTCTTTCGCTCTGGCGGTGGGCAGAATGTGGCAGTTGCTGCGGGTGTCGGCGGTGGGCTGGCGCTGTGGACAGAGGTTGCCCCGGCCTATGCCGCCTGTCTTATCCTCGACAATGACAACCCCGCCACACGGCTGTCATGGCGTGAGACCCTGATCGCAGAGCTGCGCAATATCTACCCCGTCGGAGAGATGGTGTTGAGCGGGAGCTGGTCGCAGCTGCAATCCTCAGGTTCTGGTCTGGGGGGCAGCTATACCGGCAACCGTGCCGTCAGCAGCAGTGCGGCAACCGCCACTGCCAGCGTGACCGTGGATCGCGCGACGCCCTATGATGTCTGGGTGCATTACACAGGGCGCACCAGCGGCGGCTATCTGCGTGTTGATATCGACGGCGCGCAGGACCTGGTGACAGAGATTGACGATCCTGCGGGTCTGGGGTTCAGGGCGTTTTCGACATATGCCTCCAATGATCTGACCCGCCGCCAGTCGGTGCGGGTGGCCACGGGTCTGACCGGCAGCCATGTCGTCACCGTCAGCCCCGGTGGCACGGCAAGCCCCGGCGGCAATGCCATCATGCTGGAGGCGATCGCCATCACCGGCGATCTGACTGATCCACGCATTGCACCCCCCTTGTGGCAAGCGCAGACGGCCTATGCCATGGGCGACGAGGTCCAGTGGAACGGGATCTACTACGCTGCCCGCGCGACAGGAACCAGCGGTACTACGGCGCCCAGCCATACCGGTGGCATCGCCTCTGACGGGGCGCTGGACTGGCGCGCGGATCATCGCCCGACGTACCCGGATTTTGTCGCCATCGATTACGCGTCAGAGCGGGAATACGCGTTGCGTTTTGATGTCGGTGGCGCATCGACAGAGCTTGGCGGCCAGACCCACGGCAATGAGGTGCTCAACACACGCGCCATCCTGCTGGATGGGCAGCCATGGACAGCCCCGACAATGGGCAGCGCATTGGTCGCCGGCCAGCAGGTGACCGTGCTGGAAGACATGGGCTGGCAGACCCAATCCGGCACGCCGCTGGGCGATTGCACCCTGACCCGCGTGCTGACGCCCGGCCAGATGCATCACGATGTGGCGATGCTGGCCAGTGGCCCCACTGCCGTGGTGGAATGGTTCTATCCCGGCATGGTGCCGATGGTGCATTGGGACGGCGAAAGCGGCAGCGCGGTGATTGAGACTGTGACGGCCAGCGGGGCCACGGATGTTGTTCTGTCAAGCCACAGCGGAACAACCCCGCCCAATGTCGAATTTCCCGCTGCCGACAGGCTGGGCCTGACGGGGACGGCCTTGGACCAGCCCCTGCGCTATGGCCATGAGGCCGGGGCGGTTGCTGCACCCGGCAATGTGCTGGGCGATGTCTCGGCCTTCCTGCGGCCCAATCTGGATGGGGCGACCGCAAGCGGCAGTCTGGACTGGCCTGCCAAGGCTTATGCGCAGGCCGAACTGGGCGGCGGTCTCAGCTTTGGTTCTGGCGACAGCCTGCGGTTTTTCAGCCGTCACGTGATGGCGCTAGGCTAGATGGGTTGCCGGTGCCGGTTGCGCCTGTGCAAAGGCTTTGCCCGGTGTCTGTTGCCGGATATGACGTGGCACGCCGGTCAGCAAAAGGCCGGTCACGGCCGCGTCCGCCGCTGCCAGCTCTGCCAGTGCGCGCCGGACCACCGGCAGCGGCGTTCTGTCCCAGCGCGCCGCATAAAGCACAGCATCGGCCTGCCGCGCCCAGAGCAGGGCCGCCGGATCGTCAAGGACCGGCGACGCGCTGATCACCACATGGTCATAGGGCGCGCCGATACGTTGCAAGGCCACGTCAAATCCGGGGATCACGGCGGGTTCAGCAAGGCCCTTGCCGCCACCGCGCGTCAGCATGTCCAGACCCAACCGTTTGTCGCGCCGCCGGGCCCCGGACAGCTTGGCGTCGCCATTCATGATGTCCACCATTCCGAGCCGCTTGCGGTCGCGCGCTGATGCGCCCGCCCGGACCAGAAGCACCCGTTTGCCGGACTGTGCCAGCAGGGTAGCCAGCGCCAGTGCGTGGGCAGCGGCCCCTTCATCCCCGGATGCAGAGGTGCAGAGGATCACCCGTTTGATCTGCCCGCCATGTGCCAGCATCAGGCGCGTGCGCAGCCGGTGCAATGTGCCGGCGAGTGGTCCGGCCCGACTGTTCACAAGGGCATGACGCAATATCGGTCCTTCTTTCATCATGCGTGGCGGGGATTGCACCAGTACCTTCAGGCCGGTGGCCTGTTCCAATTCGGTTTGATCCCGCATGCCGTGCCGGGTGGCTTGCCGCACCGCGATCAGGCCCAGCCCGGCAAGGAACCCCAAAAGCGCGGCACCTTCCATGATCCAGAGCTTGCGTGGCCCCAGATAGTCTGCCGTGGTGGCGAGTGTCACAGTTGCCCCTTCGGTTGCGGCGGTTTGCAAGCGCAGCCGGACCTCTTGCAATTGTACCAAGAGCGTGTCGGAGAGCAGTTTGGCCGCGTCAGCCTCGCGCTGCAGATGCTGAAGCTGGGCAAAACCCGCCGATTGCGCCGCCAGTTGGCGTTGCAGTCTGTCATGCTGCCGGGTCAGGCTGGCCACCAGTGCCTCTTGGTCTGCCACTGCGGTTTGGCGGGCGTTGCGGGTTGGGGTTGCTTGCTGCAATGCCGCCAGCGACAGCTCTGCCCCCGATACGGCCTCTGCCGCTGACAGGACCTGCCTGTTCAACTGATCCAACGCACCACTGTCGCGGATCTGTGCGTTTGCGATCAGCGTCGTGATGGCCCCCTGATGCCGTGTCAGATCTGCGCGGGCTGTGGCGGCTTGATCGGAGAGGAGCCTTTCTGTGGTCTGCAATTGGCTGATTGCCAGATCACGTTGGTGGCTGGCAAATCCGGTTGCAATCGCATTGGAGAGTGTGATGGCCTTGGTGGCGTTGCCGCTGTGCGTGCGGATCTCGACAATATGGGTGTCGGGGATCTGTGCGACCTGCAGCGCCGCACGCAGGTTTGCGATGGTTTTTTCCAGCACGGCAGCGGTATCTGGCTGCATTGGTGTCGTTCCGGCCAAAAAGTGGCGCAGGCGGCTGCGAATCGCAATTGGTGACAGGGGCGAGGGCGGTTGCAGATAGCGGTTGAACTCCGGGTCGTTGAGCAGGTCCTGGTCGCGCACGATCTTCGCCAGAAAATTCCGGTCAGTCAGCCCTGCAAGCTGCGTGTTGCGGCGCGTGGTGTCCGGGGTCTCTGTCAGATGCAATTGCGCGTTGGCCCCGTAGCGCGGGCTGGTCATGTGGAACGCATAGTAGCCCCCCAGCAGCACCGCGCCTGTCATGCAAAGCGCCAGCAGCCAGCGTCCGCGCCACGCGGCCCGCAGTAACCCAACCACGTCGAGCGGCGCAATGGGCGCATAGGCCGGGTTAGGGCCCGACGGTCCGGGGTGCATTGCGGTCATGTTCTGGCGCTCCTTCATCTTGCGCGCGGTGTGGCTGACTGCAGAGAACCACAGAGGGGTTAACTAAAATTTAACACCGATGAATGAGCAATGAAGCCGCAGGTCACTTTGGTTAATCGGTCAGGAGCATGCGCAGGTGATATCGTTTTCGACGCTTTGGCGCATCGCGCAGGGGGCGGCAATCGGCCCGCTGTTGGTCAGGGGCGGTCTGGTGGGTCTGAACTTTGCCATCATGCTGTGGCTGGCCGCCACGCTGGGCCTCGCCGGGTTTGGCACATTGGCGTTTCTCTGGGGTTTGGCGCTGGTGCTTGGCACGGTGCTGTCATTCGGCGGGCCGCTGATCCTGTTGCGCCGCTTGACCGGGGGGCGGACGGACCTGTCAGCTATCCTGCCGCTGATCTGTTTTTATCCGGCACTTGCTGCATCGGTCCTGTTGTGGCCGCTGGCGGCGCTGTTTCCCGCCATCCCGTGGCTGGCGGTGCTGGCTCTTGCGGTCGCGGTGAATGCGCTGACAGGGCTGGCCAGCGTGTTGCGGACGATGGGCAGTGTGCAGGGGTCGATGATCCTGCGCGATGGCGTGCCGCAGGTCATCCTTGCGGTGGCGGCCCTGTTCAGCGGCGGTGATGTTGCACATCTTTTGGCGGTTGCCGCCCTGCTGGCCGGTGGGTTTTGCGCCATAGTCCTGTGCGGGGTGATTTGGCGCAATCGGGCGCAGTCGGCAGCGGCCCCCGCCAAGATGCCACGGTCCGAGGGCGTCGCGCTTTGGGGTAATGCGGTGCTTGGCATCGGCGTGGCACAGGTTGATCTGATCATCGGAGGGCTGTTGTTGCCGCCAGAGGCGCTGGGCCTTTACGCCCTGTTGCGCAGGGTCGCCAATCTGATTGCGCTGCCTGTCACGGTGGCGACATGGGTCAGCGCCGGGCCGATTGCGGCAGCGGCCCGCGCGGGCGACAGGCGCGCCCTGCAAGCGGCGAGCGTGACCGCCTGCCGGATCGCCGTGGGTTGGGGCGGCGCACTGTGTCTGGCCGCTTTGGTGGGCGTGATAGCCTTGCCGTGGATCGTTCCAGCGGCACAGGGGGCTGTGTCACAGATTGTATTTGCCATCCTTCTTAGCGGCGCTGCGGTGCAGGTCATCTGCGCTGCGGGCCTGCCAGTCGCAACGCTTTCGGGCCGCGCCAGTGATGCCGCGCTGGCGCGGCTGATCGGTGTCGCGGGGTATCTTGGCGGTGTCGCGTTGACGGGCAGTACGCTGGGACTGATGACACAGGCAACGGTCTACACCCTTGCGGTCAGTGGCGGCACGGTCTGGCTGTGGTGGCGACTGCGCCGCAAGCTTGGGGTGGATACGGCGGCGACCGCCTTGTGGCGGGGGAAGGTGGTGGCATGGCCTATCTGATGACGCTGCTGCTCGCCTTGATCTCAACCCTGCTGCCGCTGTGGCTGGGGCAGCGGGCCGGGCTGATCCGCTGGGTGTCGCCGATGCATCTGCTGGCGCTTTTTGCCGGGCTGGGTTTCGCGCTGAAGGTGGTGGTGTTCGGCTATGCGCCTGATCTGGCCTTTTACGCGCGGTTCATCGACACGCCGGATGCGATCCTGCGTGGGGCGATTTACCTGAGCCTGTTTATCCTGTTGATGTGCCTTGGCTATGCCAGCGCCGTACGGCCGAGCGACAGGGTGGCCGCGCTGGCAGATGCGCGGCTGATTGCGGCGGGGGTGGCGCGACAGGGATGGCTCTTTGTGGCGGCGTTCGGGGTGGCTGGGCTGACACTCGCGCTGATTTTGCAGGCCCGCGGTGTGGCAGTGCTGGATGCCGCAACATTGGCCGACCTCAACAGCAGCAAGCAGATCAACGTCAACGCCGCCGGGGTGGGTGCCACGCTGGCGGGGGTCAAGACGCTGTTTGTGGTGCCGAAACTGGCCTTTGTGCTGTTGCTGGCGCAAGGGATCGTCAGGCAGGACTGGCGCAGGTGCGGCATGGCGGTGACGCTGGGCGCGTTGCTGGTCAGCGTGGCGGTTGTTACCGGCGACCGGTTTGAGCTGGTGGAACTGATGGTCTTTACCGTTGCGACCTTTGCGATCGTTGGCGCGCGCATTGGGCCGCTGGGGATCATTGGCGCATGCATGGCCGTGGCCGGGCTGATCGTGATCTCTGCGCTGATGACCCTCTGGCGCGGGGCAGAGGCCGGGCTTTGGCAACAGATCGTCGGCTCCACCTATTTTCTGGATATCAATGCAGCCACGATGGTGACCGACAGGGTCACGCCAGAGATGCAGCTTTGGGGTGAAAGCTATGGCTGGTGGGTCTTTGGATGGGTGCCGCGCGTGTTTTGGCTTGAGAAACCGGCCGTTGATCTGGGCGTCTATTTCAAGGCTGTTGTGATGGGCCTGCCGACCGGTGGCGCCTTTAACGTCACAGGCCCCGGTGAGGCCTTCATCAACTTTGGCTGGGCC
>JAHDGO010000071.1 GCA_020627605.1 Yoonia sp. | reverse complement strand
AGCTGGGCCTGACAGATGGTGAGCTGACGTTCAGCGGTCTGGGTGATCATTTCGAAATCTGGAAGGCAGAGACATTCGCCGATGAAGTCTCTGGTGATCTGGGGGCCTGGCTCGACGCGCAGGAGGATGACTTTGATCCGCTCATCCTGTTGGATGAGTAGAGTTGATGACTGCTGCCGCCGCCACATCCCCCCATATTCCTGTTCTGATCGGACCGCTGATAGAGGCGGTCCGCCCTGTTTCTGGCGTCTGGCTTGACGGTACCTTTGGCAATGGCGGCTATACCCGCGAGTTGCTGGCCGCCGGAGCGGATAAGGTGATTGCGGTTGATCGTGATCCATTGGCGTTTGAAATGGCGTCAGGCTGGGCCGATGACTATGGCGACCGGATCGCCATGGTTGAAGGCGTGTTTTCCAAGCTTGATGACTACGGTGATGATCTGGATGGCGTTGGGCTGGACCTTGGTGTCAGCTCCATGCAGTTGGACCTTGCCGAACGCGGTTTTTCGTTCATGCGCGACGGGCCACTGGATATGCGCATGTCGCAATCGGGTACTTCTGCTGCTGATCTTTGCAACGATGCGGACGAGGGCGAGCTTGCGGATATCATTTACCTTTACGGGGAAGAGCGCGCCTCGCGCCGGATCGCCAAGGCGATTGTGGCTGCACGCCCACTGACGACAACCGGGCAGTTGGCAAAGGTGGTTGAAAGCTGCCTGCCGCGCGCCAAGCCGGGGCAGTCGCATCCGGCCACGCGGACCTTTCAGGCGCTGCGCATTGCTGTGAACAACGAATATGGCGAGCTGGCCGCAGGATTGATGGCCGCCGAACGCGCGCTGAAACCCGGCGGGCAACTGGCCGTCGTGACCTTCCATTCGGTCGAGGACCGGATGGTCAAACGGTTCTTTCAGGCGCGCTCCGGCAATACCGCCAATGCCAACCGCTATGCGCCAGAGACAGCGCAAATCACGCCGGCCTGGCGGGTGGAAAAGCGCAAGGCCATCGGGCCTGACGAGGCAGAACTGGCCGCGAACCCGCGATCGCGCTCGGCAAAGCTGCGCGTAGCGATCCGGACAGACGCGCCAGCCGCAGACATTGATCCGGCGGCATTGGGCATGCCGATGAAGAAAACAGGAAAGGGGGGCAGGTAGATGCGTGGTTTGTTTTATGTTTTGGCCGCTCTGGCAGTGATGGGACTGGCGTTCTGGGCCTATCAGGAAAACTACAAAACGCAGGCCGCCATCGCCGAGGTGCGCGATCTGCATCGTGATATTGGCGTGGCCCATGAACGGCTTGGCATGTTGCGTGCCGAATGGGCCTATCTGAACCGGCCTGATCGCCTGGCAGACCTTGCCGATCTGAACTTTGACCGACTGGGTCTGTTGCCGTTGATGCCCGATGCCTTCGGAGCGGTCGATCAGATCATCTATCCGCTGCCGCCCATCGCGCCAATCACCAACCCGATAGAGCTGTCGTCCGACGCGCTGCAAGCGATGGAGAACGATCTATGATCCGGACCCCGCTGCGCCCACTGGCCCGTGTGCTCAAGGCCCGCGCGAAAGGCGAAGACCCCGCAGTGATCGAGGCCGAAAACCGGGCCCGCCGCCACGCCGAGATGGCCAACAAGCAGCGCCAGCGCGCCGAGGGACGATTGCTGGTCCTGGGGCTTGCCTTCTTTTGCGCCTTTGGCGTGATCGGGATGCGCATGGGGACGCTTGCATCTGCCATCCCGGAAGAGCCGCGCGCCTCTGCCGTTGGCAATCCGATTATCGGTCAACGCTCTGACATCGTTGACAGAAATGGGCGCATTTTGGCGACCAATCTGGCCACGCATTCGCTGTACGCGCATCCGCGCGACATGATCGACCCGGCGCACGCCGCCAAGGGGTTAGCGGAAATCTTCCCTGAACTTGATGCCGAGGAACTGCTGGCCGATTTCACTGGCAACCGTCGTTTCCTGTGGATCCGCCGCCAGATCAGCCCAGAGCAGATGCAGGCGGTGCATGATATCGGGTCGCCCGGTCTGCTGTTTGGCCCGCGCGAGATGCGGCTTTACCCCAACGGACCCATTGCCGCACATGTGCTGGGTGGTGCCAGCTATGGGCGTGAGGGCGTGGCCAGCGCCGAAGTGATCGGTGTTGCAGGGGTGGAGCGTCAGTTCGACGGTTATCTGCGCGACCCTGCGAATGAAGGCGCGCCGTTGCAGTTGTCGCTTGATCTGACCGTGCAGGCCGCGACAGAGCAGGTTCTGGCCGGTGGCATGAACATCATGAACGCCAAAGGCGCCTCGTCGGTGCTGATGGACATTCATACCGGTGAGATCATCTCTATGGCCTCGCTGCCGGATTTCGACCCCAACAGCCGCCCACAGGTCCCGACAACAGGTGATCAGTCGGACAGCCCGCTGTTCAACCGTGCGGTGCAGGGGGTGTACGAGCTTGGCTCTGTCTTCAAGATATTTGCTGTGGCCCAGGCGATGGAGCTTGGTCTGATCAACCCCAATACGATGATCGACACGCAAGGCCCATTGACCTGGGGACGTTTTCGCATCCGTGATTTCCAC
This sequence comes from Yoonia sp., assembly GCA_020627605.1. Classification (GTDB taxonomy): domain Bacteria; phylum Pseudomonadota; class Alphaproteobacteria; order Rhodobacterales; family Rhodobacteraceae; genus Yoonia. Next base: position 6,245 of record JAHDGO010000071.1, on the reverse strand, counting down.
GACTATGGCCCGCGGCTGAGCGCGACGGATGTGATCGTGGAATCCTCCAACATCGGGACCGCCCGCATCGCTATGCAGATCGGGGCAGAGCGGCAGCGCGAATTTCTGGGCTCGCTGGGTTTTCTGGCCCCGACACCGCTGGAAATGGTGGAGGCCCCGACAGGCCGCCCGCTGTTGCCGCCGAACTGGTCAGAGATTTCGACGATGACGATTTCCTATGGTCACGGCCTGTCATCTTCGCCCGTTCATCTGGCGGCGGGCTATGCGTCGCTCTTGAACGGGGGCACGCGGGTCGAACCGACGCTGATGCGACAGACCGAGGTGGCCGAAGGCCCCCGTGTCGTCAGCGAGGCGGTCAGTACCCGCGCACGGTCCATGCTGCGGCAGGTTGTGACCCGTGGCACGGCGTCATTTGGCGAGGTGCCAGGCTATGCTGTCGGCGGGAAAACCGGCACCGCCGATAAGCCGCGCCCGCAAGGTGGCTACTATGATGATAAGGTGATCGCGACCTTTGCGTCGGTCTTTCCGGCCGATGATCCGCAGTATGTCCTGATCGTCACATTGGATGAACCGTCAGAAAACACAGGCGCAGAGCCGCGCCGCACCGCTGGGTGGACAGCAGTGCCGGTCGCGGCTGAAATCATCCGTCGCGTCGCGCCGCTCCTGGACCTGCGACCGCAAGTGGACAGTCCGCAACAGGTCGGTGTAACACTCACCGCGAATTAGACCGGGGGCGGGCAATGAAATCACTGGCGGATCTGGGGCTGACGGCATCTGGCGGACGTGAAGCGCAGATCACCGGGCTGTCGGTCGACAGCCGCGAGGTGCGCCCCGGTCATCTGTTTGCGGCCTTGCCCGGTGCGCAGGTTCATGGTGCAGAATTCATTCAATACGCCCTGCGCATGCAGGCCGCTGCTGTGCTCACCGATGCTGAAGGTGCAGAACTGGCGGCCGATGTGCTGGCCGGGGCCGACGCCGCCCTGATCGTCGCCGAAGATCCGCGCCAGACGCTAGCGCAGACAGCCTCGCTCTGGTTCGGGGCGCATCCGGCGACGGTTGTCGCGGTGACCGGGACGAACGGGAAAACCTCTGTCTCTACTTTCTGCCGCCAGATCTGGGAAGAAATGGGAATCGCTGGCGTCAACCTTGGCACGACGGGGCTCGAGGGCGCGTGGACGCATCCCCTCAAACACACCACACCCGAACCGATTACCCTGCACCGCGTCTTGGCAGAGGCCGCCCAAAATGGCGTGACACATGTCGCGATGGAGGCCTCGTCACATGGGCTGGATCAGCGGCGGCTTGATGGGGTGCTGCTGGCCGCTGCGGGGTTTTCAAACTTCAGCCAGGATCATCTGGACTATCACAAGACGTTTGAGGCCTATTTTGACGCCAAGATGGGTCTTTTCACCCGTGTTCTGTCGGATGATGGCGTGGCGGTCGTCAACCTTGATGATCCCAAAGGCGGGGATGCGCGTGTGATTGCCGCCGCACGTGGGCAAGAGGTGATTGGGGTGGGCCGTCACCCCGATGCGCGGTTGCGCCTGACGGGGCAGCGATTTGACGCGACGGGTCAGGACCTGCTTTTTGAATGGCAAGGCAAGGCGCGGCAGGCACGGCTGAACCTGATCGGTGGGTTTCAGGCAGAGAATGTTCTGCTGGCCGCAGGACTGGTGATCGCAGCCGGTGCTGATCCGGCAGAGGTGTTTGACACGCTGCCGCATCTCACGACAGTGCGGGGCCGGATGGAGCTTGCCGCGACGCGCGACAATGGGGCGGCGGTGTTTGTCGATTATGCCCATACACCTGACGCGGTAGAGACCGCGCTGCGGGCCATGCGCCCGCATGTGATGGGCAGGATTATTGTCATCGTGGGTGCTGGTGGCGACCGGGACCGGGCAAAGCGGCCCTTGATGGGCGCAGCCGCAGCCACGAATGCCGATGTGGTGATTGTCACTGATGACAATCCACGGTCGGAAGACCCGGCCAGCATCCGTGCCGCCGTCATGGCGGGCGCCGTTGATGCGGGCAGCAAGCATATGATCACAGAGGTCGGCGACAGGGCAGAGGCGATCCTGCGCGGCGTTGACATGCTGGGCGCAGGTGATGCGCTGTTGATTGCTGGCAAGGGGCATGAGACCGGTCAGACCGTCGGCGATGCGGTCCTGCCATTTGATGATGTGGAACAGGCCAGTGTGGCCGTCGCGGCGCTGGAGGGGCGCATTTGACCGCGCTTTGGACAGCTGCAGAGGCCGCTGCCGCGACGGGTGGCACGGCAACGACCGACTGGACTGCGACGAGTGTCTCAATTGATACCCGGACGATCGCGCATGGTGATCTTTTCGTCGCGCTCAAGGATATCCGTGATGGGCACGACTTTGTTGCACAGGCCCTTGAAAAAGGGGCTGCTGCCGCTTTGGTCACGCACCGGCCAGAGGACGTGGCGGCAGATGCGCCGCTGCTGGTTGTCGATGATGTGCTTGCGGCCTTGGGTGATCTGGGGCGCGCGGCGCGGGATCGCACTGCTGCGCGGGTCGCGGCCATTACCGGATCAGTCGGCAAGACATCCACCAAAGAAATGCTGCGCGCCGTCTTGTCGCGGCAGGGTAAATGCCACGCGGCAGAGGCTTCTTACAACAACCATTGGGGCGTGCCGCTGACACTGGCGCGGATGCCCGCCGACACCGACTATGCGGTGATTGAAATCGGGATGAGCAATCCCGGCGAAATCACGCCCCTTTCCAAACTGGCCCGCCCGCATGTGGCGATGGTGACGACGGTCGCGGCGGCGCATCTGGCCTCTTTCGATAATCTGTCGGGGATTGCCGTCGAAAAGGCCAGCATCATGGATGGGCTGGAACCGAGTGGTGTTGCTGTCTTGAACGCAGATATCGAGACGACGGGTGTTTTGCAGGATCATGCGGCCAGGCTCGGTGCCAAGACCGTCCTTTTTGGGCAAGCTGCCGCAGATTGGCATCTGAAGGACGCGCATATCAGCGGTGATGTCACTGTGATCTCAGCCATGTCTGGCGGCGACAGCTATCTTTTCAAGCTTTCGGTGCCGGGTCGCCATTTTGCGATGAATGCGCTGGGCGTTCTGGCTGTGGCAGAGGCGCTGGGCGCTGATCCTGTCGCGGCATCGCTGGATATCGCAGGCTGGGTGCCACCTGCCGGGCGTGGTACGCGCGAGGTGATCATCACCGATGCCGCCAACGAAGGCGAAAGCTTTGAATTGCTGGATGATGCGTTTAACGCGAACCCCACCTCGCTGGCCGCCTCGCTAGAGGTGCTGGCCGCATCGACCCCGGCAGATAACGTCGGGCGCAGGATCAAGGGCCGCAGGGTCGCTATTTTGGGTGACATGCTGGAACTGGGGCCAGAGGAACATGACATGCATCGCGCCATGGTCGAAAACAGCCATTTGCAAGCACTTGATCTGATCCATTGCGTCGGGCCGCTGATGCGGTCGCTTTGGCAAGCGTTGCCGGATGCGCAGCGCGGTCAATGGGCAGAAACCGCCGCAGAACTGGTGCCGGATGCGCCACGATTGGTCGATGCTGGCGATGTTGTGCTGGTCAAGGGATCAAAAGGCAGCAAAGTCAGCCTGCTTGTTGACGCGATCCGCAAACTGGGGCATCGCCGCCCCCAAGAAGACGAAGGATAACAGGTATGCTTTACTGGCTCACGGCACTTTCAGATGGCGGCGACGTGTTCAACCTGTTCCGCTATATCACCTTCCGGGCTGGTGGTGCCTTTATGACGGCGCTGTTGTTCGGCTTTATCTTTGGTCCGCCTTTGATCAACGTGTTGCGCCGCACCCAAGGCAAGGGCCAGCCCATCCGCGATGACGGGCCAGAGGGACATTTCGCCAAACAGGGCACACCGACGATGGGCGGTTTGCTGATTGTCGGGGCGCTGACCACATCGACCCTGCTGTGGGCGCGGCTGGACAATCCGTTTGTCTGGATGGTGCTGTTCGTGACTTTGTCATTCGCCGCCATCGGGTTTGCCGATGATTATTCCAAAGTGTCCAAGCAAAATACCGCAGGTGTGTCTGGTAAGGTGCGGATTTTGCTGGGTATTCTGATCGCCGCGATTGCAGGGTACTGGTCAGCGGCCTACCACCCCGACGATCTGACCAATCAGCTGGCCTTGCCGATTTTCAAGGACACGCTGATCAACCTTGGCATTCTGTTCATCCCCTTTGCCATCATCGTCATTGTCGGCGCGGCCAATGCCGTGAACCTGACTGACGGGCTGGATGGTCTGGCGATCATGCCCGTGATGATCGCGGCAGGCACCTTTGGTGTCATTGCCTATGCTGTCGGGCGCACCGACTTTACCGAATACCTCGATGTGCACTATGTGCCGCAAACCGGTGAGATCCTGATCTTTTCCATGGGGCTGATCGGCGGTGGCCTGGGCTTTTTGTGGTATAACGCACCGCCTGCCGCCGTCTTTATGGGCGACACCGGGTCGCTGGCCCTTGGCGGGGCGCTGGGCGCGATTGCCGTGGCCACCAAGCATGAGATCGTACTGGCCATCGTCGGGGGGCTATTCGTGGTCGAGGCCCTGTCGGTTATCATTCAGGTCCTTTACTTCAAGAAGACCGGCAAGCGGGTTTTCCTGATGGCCCCGATCCACCATCACTATGAGAAAAAGGGTTGGGCAGAACCGCAGATCGTCATCCGGTTCTGGATCATCTCACTGATCCTCGCGATGATTGGTCTGGCCACGTTGAAGGTCCGCTGATTTCATAATCTTGCCCTGATTGCAGGCAAAGATTGCGCCATTGAGTTTGAGGATCAAGCAATGGCCTATATTGTACTGATTTTGTCTGCCTTGGGCGGTGCCCTGTGGTTCTGGGTGCGTCAGAACCCCGGCGACGCGGTGCATGTCGCACAGGATGCGGTGACGGTCGCGCGCAATGCGCCGCGCAAACTGGCGTTTCGTCGCCAGCATAACGCGCACCCCGTGGAAGGCATCGATGACGCGCGGATCGCGGTCTGCGCCCTTGCGCAAGCCTTTATCGAACTCGATGATCTGCCGACCGCAGAACAGCGGCAGCGTCTGGCCACCATGCTGCGCACCGAAATGCGCACGACCGCCGCAGAGGCCGAGGAGATGGAAGTCTTGGGCCGCTGGCTCATCGGGCAATGCCAGACCGCAGATGCGGCGGTTTCCCGACTGTCACGGCGGCTGTTCAAGATTGATGGCGATGCGTCCTGGGCCACGCTGAACCGGATGCTGACGGGGCTGGTCGGCGAGACCCTGAGCACGGCGCAGGCAGATGCTGTTACGGACATGAAACGCGCGCTGCACATCAGGTAGCTTGCCACGCCCCCCGTTTTGATGGCACCTCTTGGCCAAAGACGGGGAGAGCGCGATGATCACTGTGCAGGGCTATGCTGGCAAGACGGTTGCCGTTCTGGGGCTGGGCCGGTCCGGCCGGGCAGCGGCGGCGGCATTGCAGGCTGGCGGGGCCGAGGTAATCGTCTGGGATGACAGTGCGCCAGCCCGCGAAACCGCAGAAGCCGACGGATTGATTGTGCGTGATCTGGGCAAGCCCGGCGCGCTTGATGGCGTGGCGACGTTGATCGTCAGTCCCGGCATCCCCCATCTTTACCCCGCGCCCAACCCCGTCATCGCCGCCGCGTGGCAGGCCGAGGTGCCTGTCGACAATGACATCGGCTTGTTCTTCCGGTCCTTTGCGACATCCGCCTGGGACAATTTTGACACCACACCGCGGGTGGTCGCCGTCACGGGATCAAACGGAAAATCCACCACAGCCGCCCTGATCCATCACATCCTTGTCGAAAACGGCAGACCGGCCCAGCTGGCAGGCAACATCGGGCGCGGCGTGCTGGATATCGACCCCGCCCACGATGGCGAGGTTGTGGTGCTGGAGCTGTCATCCTACCAGACCGATCTGGCGCGCAGCCTGACGCCGGATGTCGCGGTGCTGACGAACCTCAGCCCTGATCATCTTGACCGGCATGCCGGGCTAGGTGGCTATTTTGCCGCCAAACGCAGGTTGTTTGCCGAAGGTGGCCCTGACCGTGCCGTGATCGGCGTGGATGAGCCAGAGGGCCGCTATGTCGCAAACCAGCTGATTGAAGGGCCGGGCGATGACCGCGTGATCCGTATTTCATCGGGTCAAAAGCTGACCGGTGACGGCTGGACCGTTTTCGCGCGCAAAGGGTTTTTGTCGGAACATCGCAAGGGCCGCCAGGTCGGGTCGATTG
>JAHDGO010000070.1 GCA_020627605.1 Yoonia sp. | reverse complement strand
TGGCATTTCAAACGTCGTTGGGTGCGATCCGTATTCCTCGGCCTTCTGTGCCATAAGACCCACGTTCTGTACGGTGCCTGCCGTGACAGGATCAAGCGCGCCATTGGCTTTGCAGTATTCCACCGCCGCATCATAAACCGGCGCATAGGAACTGTCAGGGATCACGCAGTTGGTGTCGCCTTCATTGCCATCAGGCCCCCAGCCCTTGCCACCGGCCTTGATCACCGCTGGCATAGAGGCGTCAATGATTACATCGGACGGCACATGCAGGTTGGTGATACCCCGGTCGGAATTGACCATGTAAAGCGGCGGACGTGTCGCGAGCAACCCGTCGATCTCTGCCCGGATGTCGGCACCATTCTCCATCCCGTCGATAGCGGCAAACAGCGTGCCAAAGCCCGCATTGGGGCTGATGCCAGCAGCGGCAAACTGATCGCCGTATTTGTCGAAAACCGGCTGAAGGTAAGCGACCACCGCATGGCCAAAGATGATCGGGTCGGACACCTTCATCATCGTGGCCTTCATATGCAGCGAAAAGAGCGTGCCATCGGCCTTGGTCGCCGCGATCTGATCGGCAAAGAAGGCCTTCAGCGCCTTGGCCGACATGAATGTCGCGTCAACGATTGTACCGGACGGCATGGTCAGCCCGTCTTTCAGAACCGTTTCGCCATCTGCCGTCTCCAGCACGATCTTCAGCGGGGAGGACGCCTGCGCGTCAGTCAGCGTGACAGAGGTTTCGTTGGACCGGAAATCATTTGCCCCCATGGTGGACACTTTGGTCTTGCTGTCCTTGACCCATTTACCCATCCGGTGCGGGTTGGCACGGGCATAGGCTTTGACAGAAGAAGGCGCGCGGCGGTCAGAGTTGCCTTCGCGCAGCACCGGGTTCACCGCAGAACCTTTGATCGCGTCATAGCGTTTGCGGGTTTCCTTTTCCGCATCTGTCTGCGGGTCGTTGGGATAGTCGGGGATCGCATAGCCCTGCCCCTGCAATTCCTTCACCGCCGCGACCAGCTGCGGCACCGAGGCAGAGACATTAGGCAGCTTGATCACATTGGCCTCAGCCGTCTTCACCACATCGCCCAGAAGCGCCAGATCGTCGCTGATCTTTTGTGCGTCGGTCAGGCTTTCGGGGAAAGCCGACAGGATGCGCCCGGCAAGCGAGATGTCTTTTGTCCCGATGCTGATGCCAGCCTCACCCATGAACTTTTCGAGGATGGGAAGAAGGGAAGCCGCAGCAAGTTGCGGGGCCTCGTCTGTCTTGGTGTAGATGATGTCGGGAAGGGATGCGTCTGACACGGGTCTGTCCTTCTGTGGCTGATGGCAATTTGCGCCTTCCTTAAGGGATCAAGGCAGGAATGGGAATGGGTGCGGTATGCGATTGTATGCCGCGCCCCGTTATGGACAAACTCCACCAAACACGCCACTCTCATCACATCGGTCACATTCAACAACGGGAGGGCAAAAGCTGAGCATGCGCATCATCCGCCGACTTCAGCATGGTCCCCGCCTTGCCCTGCAGATCCGTTTGCAGGGCTGATCAGGGACAATTCGCCCCACGGTCCGCCCCAAGCCGCGTTGCGGCATGATTTCTTGTGACCAGAGACCACCATGACCATTCTCAATATCAATGCCCTTGGCATCACGCTGGGCGCGCCACTTTTCACTGACCTCAACCTCACCATCTCCAAGGGCGACCGCATCGGCCTTGTGGCTGCGAACGGGCGGGGCAAATCCACGTTGATGGCCTGCATCGCTGGTGAAATTGAACCCACAACAGGCGAGATGACGCGCGCCCGTGGCCTGCGGGTGGGCTATGTGCAGCAGTATGTGCCGGAGGATGCGGGCGAAACGACGCTCTATGATCTGGTGCTGGCCGCACTTCCGCCGGAACAGGCCGACTATGAAAGCTGGCGGGTGGATGTGGCGCTGGATGAGTTGCGCGTGCCTTATGACATCCAGCAAAAACCACTGGCCGCACTCAGCGGCGGCTGGCAACGCACGGCGCTTTTGGCGGCCGCATGGGTGACAGAGCCTGACCTGTTGCTTCTGGATGAACCCACAAACCATCTGGACCTGCACCGGATCGGTTTGCTGCAGGACTGGCTGGCGCGCCTGCCGCACGATCTGCCGGTCATGATCACCAGCCATGATCGCGCCTTCCTGGATGCGGTCACCAACCGCACGCTGTTTCTGCGTGCAGAGGCGTCGCAGGTCTTTCAACTTCCCTACAGCAAGGCGCGTCTGGCGCTGGAGGAGGTTGACGAGGCCATTGCCCGCCGCCATGCCAACGACCTCAACAAGGCACAGCAGCTGCGCAAACAGGCGGCAAAACTGAAGAACATCGGCATCAATTCCGGCTCTGACCTGTTGGTGACCAAAACCAAGCAACTGAGCGAGCGGGCCGCAAAGATCGAGGCGGCCGCGAAACCCGCCCATCAGGAACGTGGTGCCGGAGATATCAGGCTGACCAACAGCGGCACCCATGCCAAGGCGCTGATTGCCCTTGATGACGTGGCCGTGGACACGCCTGACGGGCGGCGGCTGTATCAGACCGGCAAACTGTGGATCAGTCCCGGCGACAGGGTGGTGGTGCTGGGGGCCAATGGCACCGGCAAGACGCAACTGGTCAGACTTGTGGCGCAGGCCGCCAATGCGGGCACTGCCGGGATCAAGGCGGCGGCAACGCTGACCATGGGCTATTCCGATCAGCATCTGAGCCAGCTGGATGAGGCTGACACGCCGATGACAGCGGTGGCCGGCGCGTTCGACGTGGGCGATCAGCGCGCGCGCGGTCTGCTGGCCGGGGCGGGGGTGACGATCCAGATGCAGGACACCAAGATCGCGGCGCTCTCTGGTGGACAAAGGGCCCGGCTGGCGATGTTGATCCTGCGGTTGCAACAGCCAAATTTCTACTTGCTGGACGAACCGACGAACCATCTGGATATCGAAGGGCAGGAAATGCTGGAGGAAGAGCTGACCACCCACGGTGCGGCCTGTCTTCTGGTCAGCCATGACCGCCAGTTCCTGCGCAACGTCGGCAACCGGTTCTGGCAGATCAAGGGAAAACGGCTGGTGGAAGTGGATGATGCAGAGGCTTTTCTCGCGGAAGAGATGGCAGCAGCCGGGCCGGGGTGAAGCCCGGCCTACGGCGGCGCCAGGGCGCATTTGGTGCGCGATAGCGGGTTTGAACCTTCCCTGCGCCGTTATTCTGCGGCGACGCGCAGTTCTTCGGGGCGGCCGATCTCGGCCACCTCTGCGATGACGTTGTTGAGCAGGGCGACAAAACCGTCGAAGTCACCGTGCGGTTTCAGCGTGCGTTCATCCATGTAAAGCGCGCGGTCAATCTCGATCTGCAATGCATGCTGACCTTTCGCGGGCCGCCCGTAGTGCTGGGTGATGAAGGCCCCGGCGAATGGCATGTTGCGCGCGACCCGCAGGCCTGCACTGGCAAAAGCGGCTTCGACCTTTTCCACGATGGAACCGGCGGCGGTGGCGCCAAAGCGGTCGCCCAGCACGATATCGGGGCGCGGCCCACCCGGAGGACCGACATTTTCCAGCGCCTCATGCGGCATCGAGTGGCAGTCGATCAGGATCGCCTCGCCAAAGTGGTTGTTGCTTTCATCCAGCAGGGTCTGCAACTGGTCATGATAGGGCCGCCAATAGCGGGCGATCCGCTCATGCGCCTCGGCGAGGGTCAGCTTGCCGCGATAAATCTGGCGGCCATTGGCCACGACGCGGGGAATGACGCCAAGGCCGCTGGCAATGCGTGGGTTGTGGGCGCTGCGCCGCACCCCTTCGATCAACGCGCTGTCCAGTTCATCCGGCCCACGGTTGAGGTCCAGATAGGCACGTGGCGCATTTGCCGTCAGCAAGGGCGCGCCGTGGTCAGGTGCCGCGGCAAAGAGCCTGTCGACAAAGGCATCCTCGGACGAGCGGATCTGGCTGTCGTTGAGGACCGTACGTTTCAGAAACGCGTCAGGATAATCCCGCCCGCTGTGGGGGGAGGCAAAGACCACACTGGTGGTGCGGGCCTGCGGTCTGGACAATGTAAAGGCGGAATGCGACACGTTTCTTGATCCTCTTGCCTTCTAGATAGCGCGTTTTGTGATTTATCCAAAAGGCCTTGATCCCCCTGACGACTCCTTTTATAGACCGCACGACTGACGCGGTTCGCCCGCGTCCTATTTCGTTATGGGGCGCATCAATCGCAGACGACACTGGACGATTAGCTCAGCGGTAGAGCACTTCGTTGACATCGAAGGGGTCACTGGTTCGATCCCAGTATCGTCCACCAGAATTCGCGGGCCGCAAGGCCCAAACGCAACCCAAGGCGCAATCCGCGCGCCGCGACAGACAGGAACCGGACCCATGAAGGTACGTAACTCCCTCCGCTCGCTCAAGCAGCGCCACCGCGATTGCCGCATCGTGCGCCGTAAGGGCCGCGTCTATGTGATCAACAAGACGCAGCGCAAGTTCAAGGCCCGTCAGGGGTAAGAGCTGCGACAGCAGGATTTGGAAAAAGCCGCGCCCAAGGGTGCGGCTTTTTCATTTCTGATGCCGCTTGCGCAAAAACGAAAAAAGAGGGCGGAATACTCCGCCCTCTGTCACTGATTACCAATAACTGATCAAATGAGGACTGGATCCAGTCTGGCCCCCGCCCATGTGTTGCTAACCCCCCGGAGACTCAAGGGTTCCAAGAGGTTAGCACTTTTTTCACTTTTTTCTGTCCGGACAGAATGCTCTAGTTGAAAGAGTAAACCAGAGACACGCCAAAGGTGTTGTCTGTGCTTTCTGCATCACCGGGTTCGGTGTGATATTCGGTCAGGATGCTTGTGCGCAGTGCCAGTGTTTCGGTCATTGCGACATTCATCGCCAGATCGTTGAAGACAACGGTGTCAGACTCTGACCAGATCACATCGGTGTCGTTGGTCACGAACAGTGTTTCCGACAGCTTGTGGGCATAGTCGGAGGATGCACCGAATGCACCTTCGCTGACGTCGGCTTCTGTCACATCGGTCAGCTCGGCAAAGCGGTAGCCTGGGCCAGCCTGAACAGACCACTGGATGTCATTGGTGTTGTAGATCCGGTAACCGGCACCAAAGCTGAGGAATGTGTCAGTTTCAAATGCTGCATCTGTGGCGCTGTCGACCGACCCCTGCAGTTTGGCAAAGCCAAAGATGGTCGGGTTGAAGTCGCGGGTGTATTCCAGGCCGTAGAACAGGCTTTCCTCGACCGCTGAATCGTCGTCGTCGCTGTAGGCATAGTTCAGTTGCAGTGCGATACCGTTTGGACCAGCGACATAGTTGATGTCAGAGCCGATACCGATGTTGATGCTTTCGTTGTTGCCGGATTCAGCAATACCGCGCAGTGCGACGGAACCGTTGAAACCATCGGCACGGCCTTCGTTGCCGAAACGGTCAAGCTCACGCTCTGCGTCGTCTTCGATGGCTTCGATCAGGTCTTCGTTCAGATCGCCGGCAACAGTGTCGCGGCCGATCAGGTTTTGTGCGGATGCGGATGTGGAAGAGAGCGCCGCAATCAGGGCGAGCACACCGACAGTTGTATTCAAGTTGGATTTCATAGGTCTATCCTTTCCCAACAAAGTTTGACCCGTCCTTCCGGGGCGGGAGCATTTCTGCTGAGGCGATACCTAGGCGCAGCTGATCAATAAGGGAAATTCAAAATAATTATCTATAAAACGAGTTTTGCGCATGGATTAGCTCGCGTCTGTCTGGCCAAGCACCTCAATCGTTTCGGTTTCGCTGATCTCGGCCAGATCAGCGATGACAGCTGACTGATCCGCGCCGATCCGGTCACTTAGCGCCGCCAGCGTGGTTTGCGCCGTCTGTCGCACATCAGGGTCAAGGTCATCACGCCAGACCGACCAGACAGGGTAGGGAAACACCGGCGCGTCAGGCACCAGATGCAAACGCCCCTCATCCAGATACTGTTTGATATAGCGCGCAGGCAGATAGGCGGCCCCGCGCCGCTTGACGATATATTCCGCCGCCATTGCCCCCAGCGACAGGGTCAGCCCCGGATTGGTCAGATGCGGCAGTTCCAGCGCATGGGCATGAACAAATTCCGGCCCCCAATCAACGAACACATAGTCAGGCGCAATCGCATCCAGCGTCGTTTCATGGGATGCAGCCAGCACCAGTTCTTCCTCCAGCACCTTTTGCGCCGACAGGCCGGGACGCAATTGCGGGCTATACATCAGCCCGATCTGCACGACCCCTTCAATCAGGAACCGCGTCACCCGGTCAGGCATCCCCAGCTCTGCCCGGATGTTCAACGTCGGCATCTGCGCCTTCATCGCGTCAATCCAACGGAAGCCAAGCCGCGGCCAAAGCGAATACTGCGCCCCGATGGTGACAGACCGTGTGTAGCCTTCGGGCACGCCAACCTGTTGACGCGCCTCTTCCCAGATCTTGATCAGTGACAGGGCGTAGCGTTCAAACTCCCGCCCTGCGGGGGTCAGCTCGGCCCCGGATTTTGACCGGACGAAAAGCGGCTTGCCCAGCGAATCTTCCAGCCGCTGTATCCGCAGGCTGACAGCGGATTGCGTGACATAAAGCCTGTCACTGGCATTGACGAAAGAGCCGGTGGCGGCAACTTCCAGAAAGGTGCGGATCAGGGCGATGTCCATAATTTATCCATAACAAAAACTCTGGTTATAGATATTTCCTATTCGTTATGCTGATGCAAGGAAATGCACTATGCAACGCGGTGTGGAAGCAGATCGCAATGCAAACCCAAGGGGCCGGTGCCCCAACGCAGCGGCTCTGCCAGATCAGCTTCCACATCTCTCTCTTCCTTGGTCAGAACGGTGCAAGTTGCACCCGGCAGCGCCCCGCGCACGGGCAACGTGATCCGGGTTTTTCCGCGATCTTGCCTAGCCAGCGCCGCATTTGCATGGGAAGTTTGGCACAAACTGTTTTGCACAAAAGGATTGTCGCCATGCTCCCCAACAGATTTCGGACCCCGACACTTGCTGCCTTGTTGCTGGGCGTGGCCAGCCCGGCGCTGGCGCAGGACATCTGTGGCGGCTTTGGCGACAACGGCATCTGGATCGGCGGGGATGAGGCATCATCCGACATCGCCACTGCCGACACCTATCAGGAACAGATGGCGCTGGTACTGGGCGGCAACGAATACGTCTCGCTGTTCACCCTGTCTGGCCCGACTGACGTGCGGGTCGAGGCCGCAGGTCGCGGTGCCGGTGATCCGATCATTGATCTTCTGGATGCCTCTGGCGGGATCATCCTGTCAGATGACGACAGCGGTGGGAATGCCGCGTCACGCGCCGAAACCTCGCTGGATGCCGGGACATACTGCATGTCGATGCGCAGCTACGATGGCGGCCCGATGACAGCATTTGTCCGCATCGGCCGGCAAGAGCAGGAGGCATTGACCGAAGGTGTCGACACCTCTGGCGGTGGCGGTGCTTTGGGCAGCTGTGACGAGGCTGTGCCATTCGGCGCGCTGGGCAGCAGCATGTCGGCCTCTGCGATGCAGACCCCCTACTGGCGCTTTGAGCTGGACGCCCCAACCGCCCTGACCATCGTGGCAGAGAATGAAACGGCTGATCCCGTCATTACGCTGTACGGACCGGGTGAGGCCTATATCGACGAGAACGATGACTATGACGGTCTGAATTCCCGCCTTGATGTGGTCGAACCACTGGCCCCCGGCACCTATTGCCTTGGTATCGACGCGCTGAGTGACGAAGACGCCCCGATCACCGTCAGCATCAGCGCATATGATGCCGAGGAAGCGCTGCAAACGCTTTACGGCCGTGGCGAGGTCGCCCCGCCGCTGGATGGCACAGTGCCAATCACCGACCTTGGCGTTCTGGACTCGCGTCTGCGGCAGGACATTCAGGCCAATACCGACACGCAATGGTTCACGGTGGAAATCCTTGACCCCAGCCTGCTGGTGACAGAGGCGATTGGTGGCGGTTCAAGCGACCCCTGGTTGGTTGTCTATGATGATTTCGGCCGCGAGGTCGGCATGAATGACGATTATGGCGATGGTCTGGACAGTCTGGTCATGGCCCGCCTGCAACCCGGTGTCTACATCGTGGGTGTGCGCCAGTATGAAGGTCAAGGCCTGATCCGCCTGCTGCTGGAACGCTACGTGCGCGCGCAGTAAGACGGGAGAGGTCACAAAAAAGGGGCGCGATGCGCCCCTTTTTCATGCCTGCGATCTGCCCTTACCGCCCGATCGTATCGGCCAGAAGCCGCGCAAGCGTCGGCTGATCCAGATAGCCCGTGGCTGACAGGTTATAGCGTGACTGGTAGCGGCTGATCGCCCCGCGTGTGTCCCGATCAAACCGACCGTCGACCTGACCGGGGTTATAGCCAAGGCTGGCCAAACGGCTTTCGATCAGACGGCGCAGCACGGGGTTGATGTTCAATGCATCCTCGCGGGCCTGCGCGGCACTATTGTCTGGCTGCGGGGTTGGGGCCGGTTCGAAGGCGCGCAGTTTCTCACGCGCTTCTTCGGCGTAGATACCATTTGGGTAGCGGCCAAGGTAGGCACGCAGCCCGGCGGCAGACCCGTCAGCACCCGTTTCATCCCAATAATCACGGTCCAGACGCAGCGCCTCTTCACGCGCGCGTTCCTCTTCTGCCTCAATCTCTGCCTGACGGCGGCTGGCCTGCGCATCCAGCCGGTTGATCTGCTCACGATCCAGATAGGACGTCTGCGCATAGCCATTGTTCTGCTGCCAGTTGCGGATCGCACCACGGGTGCCGGGGCCAAAGATGCCGTCGACGCCGCGTGTGTTGAAATCCAAAAGGCTCAGGTCACGCTGGATGTCGCGCCGCTGGTTGCGGGTCCGGT
>JAHDGO010000069.1 GCA_020627605.1 Yoonia sp. | reverse complement strand
AAATCAGTGGCTTTGTTGGCGCGGACAGCCACGTATTGCCGACCGGGTCCTCATGCTGGTGCGCCCTTTGGAACGCCCGCTCAATCTGAAATGGCAGAATCACTGCGCATTCGACAGCATTCATTGAATGCCGCCTTACCACCCTGAATGGACGAAATGTGCGACACTCTCGCCACAGGAGAGTACTGATTGGCAGCGCAAGCTTACCAAAAGTCTAGGTGATCTGCCTAATTCAGTGGCAGACTCTGCCACAAATTCGCCTAAAAAGTGAGCGATATACGAACGAGTTTCAAAATTAGTGAGTGAGAAATGAGTAGAAAAATCCTCGGCTTTGCCGCGTTGTTCGCCCTGTTCGCAGTGCCAGCGCAGGCGCAACAAGCCTCTTCAGGCGTCTCCCCCTTTGTTATGAATTCGCTGTTCATCGTGTTCTGCGGTGTGCTGGTCATGTGGATGACCGCCGGTTTTGCCATGCTTGAAGCAGGCTATGTGCGCGAAAAGAACGTGGTCACGCAGTGTGCCAAGAACATCGGCCTCTTTGCGATCGCGTCCACTGCCTTCATCCTCAGCGGTTATGGCTTCATGTTCCCCAACGGATCATGGATCTTGCCCGGTGTGCTGGGTTTTGATGGCGCGATTGAAATCACTGGCGTCGTTGACGGCCGTGATCAGTTTGTTGGACGTGGCCATGCATCCGCTGGCGATGTATTCTTTCAGTCGATGTTCTGCGTTGCCGTGGCCTCCATCGTGTCCGGTGCCGTTGCAGAGCGTATGCGCCTGATGGCTTTCTTCATCTTTACGGCCATCCTGACAGCGGTGATTTACCCCATTCAGGCATCCTGGGCATGGGGCGGCGGCTTCCTTGCCACTGATCTTGGGTTCCGCGATCTGGCAGGTAGTTCCGTTGTTCACGTGACCGGCGGTGTTGCCGCATTGACCGGCGCATTGTTTGTCGGGTCGCGCGGCGGACGCTTTGTCGATGGCCGGAAAGTCGCCCTTGGCAACTATTCCTTGCCACTGGCCACAATCGGCACGCTGATCCTGTGGATGGGCTGGTATGGCTTTAACGCGGGCTCTTACCTTAGCTTTTCCACTGACGCTGATGCGGCAAACGTGGCGCGCATCTTCCTGAACACCAATCTGGCTGCGGCTGGCGGTGTGATCGTTGCGGCTTTCATGTCTTACCTGCGCGAGTTCCGGTTTGACCTGACCTTCATGCTGAACGGTGCATTGGGTGGTCTGGTTTCGATCACGGCAGAGCCGCTGTTCCCGTCGCCATTCTGGGCCTTTGCCGTTGGCATGGGCGGTGGTCTGATCCTGTACTGGGCGATCCAGTTGCTGGACTACTTCAAGGTCGACGATGTGGTCGGCGCGATCCCGGTACACCTGTTCTGCGGGATCTGGGGCACAATCGCGGCCGGTTTCACCAACCCGGATGCATCCGTACTGGGGCAGTTGTCCTCTGTCCTGATCATCATCGCCTATGTCGGCGTGACAACCAGCCTCGTCTGGATTGCGCTGAAGGAAACGATTGGCCTGCGTGTGACAGCCGCCAAAGAGGCCTATGGCATCGATAAGAGTGACTTTGTCCTCGACAACTGATGTAATAAATTAAGGGCAGGGCGGGCCACGTTGGTCTGCCCTGCCCACCGCGGCCAATGCCGCATGAAGTGTGTGACTTGTGAGTAACCAGAAAGATCAGTGCGCCAGCCGTCCGGATCTCTCTCGGGAGTAAAGAAGATGAAGAAGTTTATGAGTGGGTTCGCGCTGTCGCTGGGGCTTATGACAAGCCAGGCACAGGCCGACCAAGTGGTCATCGTTGATGGAGAGACGTACTTTCTCTCGCATCTGACCGAAAACTGCCAAAGCATTACCGGTGATCCCGCAGCACAGATTGCCTGTTTCGGTGCCTTGTCACAGCTGCTGGCAGATCAGGAAGTCGCGCCAGAGCGGGACGAAGCCGCAATTGCAGAGGCGCTTGGCGCGTTGCAGGCCGCTGCGGCGGTCGAGGCCGATGATACCGGCCTGATGATCAGCGGGTCAGGGTGCACGCTGAATGTGACCTATTTCGGCAATTACTTTCATATCAGCCGCCGGAATGTCTCAGAGATTGATCTGTTCCATGCCAGCTTTGACGTCTCGGCGTTGCAGCTTGACCAGTCCGTCAATGCCCCCGGCAGCCAGCCGCCATTGTCGCGCGGTGTGATGCAGGGTGACGCGGTGGCGGTTGTGGGTGGCGCGGCAGCGCTGGACTCGTCGCTCGACAACTTTGCGCCAAGGCCCCCTTCTGCCACGCTGGCGGCCTATGCGATGGAGGTTGCCCAGCAAATTCCGGCCACAGAGGCCCAGACGTTTGATTTTGCTCTCGTGCATCCCATGCGCAGCCAGCAAAGCGCAGATATCTGGGCTGCGTTCGAGGCCTATGTGACAGAGTGTCAGCGCTAGACCTCAGCGCGACACAGGCGGGTGATTGCCGCTGACTGGCCTGCATTGCAAAACTTCTGTTTGCAGGGGCGCCTCCGCGCCCCTTGCCACCCGATGGCTGCCGACTTATAGCCGCCTTTGATCTTGATCCGAGGACCCCAGATGGCTGGCAGTGCAAACCTGAACGTGATGATGAAAACCGCCCGCAAGGCAGGGCGCGGTTTGTTGAAAGATTTCGGCGAAGTCGAGAACCTGCAGGTCAGCACGAAAGGCCCCGGTGACTTTGTCAGCCGCGCCGACAAGGCGGCAGAGGCCCTGATCAAGGAAGAGCTGATGCATGCCCGCCCGTCCTACGGTTTTCTGGGCGAGGAAGGCAGCGAGATTGACGGCGAGGACCCAACCCGCCGCTGGATCGTCGATCCGCTGGACGGCACCACGAATTTTCTGCATGGCCTGCCGCATTGGGCGGTCTCCATCGCGCTGGAACATAAGGGCCAGGTTGTTGCCGGTGTGATCTATGACC
Organism: Yoonia sp.; assembly: GCA_020627605.1. Lineage (GTDB taxonomy): Bacteria > Pseudomonadota > Alphaproteobacteria > Rhodobacterales > Rhodobacteraceae > Yoonia. The sequence continues at coordinate 5,926 of JAHDGO010000069.1, read as the reverse complement.
CCGTCAAGGACGAGATGTTCTATGCCGAAAAGGGCGCTGGCGCCTGGATGAATGAAAGCCGCCTGCGGGTGTCGGGCCGTCACCGCATGATCGAATCCATCTTTGCGACGGGTCTTCCTTTTGGTGGCCGCGCCGACCTGCCCGAAACATTGCAGGATTTGGCGCGGATCATGCCGACCTGTGCCGGGGTGCGCCGTTTCGGTGCGGCGGCGCTGGACCTCGCCTATGTGGCCGCTGGCCGCTATGACGGGTTCTGGGAACGCGGCCTGAACGCATGGGATATTGCCGCTGGCATCGTCATTATCCGCGAGGCGGGTGGTATCGTCGAACCACTGGACCCTGCCGCCGATCTTTTGGGCAGCGGTCAGATGATCTGCGCGAATGAGCCGATCTTTGACAGTTTTGCCAAGGTGATCCGCAACAGCTAACGTTTGCGCACAACGGGTACGCTGCTGCGCCCATAGGTCGCCTCTGGGTGTGGTGGGTGGCCGTCAGTGCGCTGCCAGAACTGCTTGGCCCCGCGCCGCAACCACAGCGGCACAGTCAGCACTGCCCCGATCACAAAGCCACCGGCATGGGCCCAATAGGCGACGCCACCGGCCCCGGCATCCACCCTGACGCCGCTGACCAGCTGCATGGCAAACCAGACCCCCAGCATGATCCATGCGGGGACCGGCAGGATGCGGAAAAAGACGATGAAGAAGAGGAAAATATCGACCCGCGCCTTGGGGAACAGCAACAGATACCCCCCCATCACCCCGGCAATCGCCCCTGACGCCCCTACCGTTGGGATGATGGAACCGGGATCAGAGGCATAGTGCACAAGCCCCGCGCCGATCCCGCTGATCAGGTAGAAGCCGAGGAATGGCAGATGCCCCATCTCATCTTCCAGATTGTCGCCGAAGATCCACAAAAACAGCATGTTGCCGCCCAGATGCATGATCCCGCCATGCAGAAAGATCGAGGTCAGCAGCGCGCTGTAGTTTTCACCAGCCTCCAGCCGGGCAGGCAGAAGCGCATAGTCGAAATAGAATTGCGACAGCTGCCTGTCGGTCTGCAACAGGGCCAGACCGGCAAGAAAGACGACGACGTTGATCGCGATCAGCGTCAGCGTGACAAATGGCACCCGTTCGGACGGGTTATGATCGCGGATCGGAAACATGGGCCGACCGTTGCGGATGTTGCGACAGGGGTCAAGGGCCACCGACCTCTGCCAACAAGGCGGCGTTGCCGCCTGCCGCTGTCGTGTCGATGCAGACATGACGCTCATGGCAGACATGGGCCTGATCGGGCGCGCCGGTGATCAGCGCGGTGATCGGGCCGCTGCGCGCGGCCAAAGCAGCCTCGATCGCGCGTCCTGTGGCGGAATCGCCCCACCAGATCACACCCGCAAGCGGGGTCAGGGCGGTCAAGGCGGCAGGATCAACCATGCCGTCGGCACCGACAGCGATCCCGCCCAGTGCCGACACCATCGCCATCTGATCCTTTGAGGCGGCATCGCCCGGCCCCATGCACAGGATCGGCCCACGGGCATGCAGGCTGTGACGGTTGGATTCGCCCGTTGGCCCCGGCAGGTCAGTCACAGGCAGGTCTTTGGACGCACCGGCTGCTGCCAGCGTCTTGCGCAGTTGCGCCATATCGGCAGGTTTGGCCCAGTCGCCACCGGCCTGCGGGGCAGGGTGCGCGCAGAAGCGTGGCAGATAGTGCGGCCCGCCAGCCTTGGGTCCTGTTCCTGACAGCCCTTCCCCCCCGAACGGCTGGCTGCCGACAACCGCGCCAATCTGGTCGCGGTTCACGTAGATGTTTCCGGCGTGCACCTCTTCAACGATTGTTTGGACCCGGTCATCAATGCGGGTGTGCAAACCGAAGGTCAGCCCATAGCCAGTGGCGTTGATATCCGCGATCACCTGTGACAGCCCGGCCGCCTTGAAGGTGGCCACATGCAGGACGGGGCCAAAGATTTCGCGTGTCATGTCACCAATGCCATTCACCTTGATGGCTGTCGGCGCGACGAAGTGGCCCTGTGCAGGGGCCGCGATCTGGTGGATGATCCGGCCTTCGGCCTTTGCGGTGGCAATATGATCGGCGATGCCTGCATGGGCTGTGGCATCAATGACCGGGCCGATGTCTGTGGACAGGTGCCATGGGTCGCCTACCGTCAGCTCATCCATGGCGCCTTTCAGCATCTTGAGCAGCTTGTCGGCGATATCTTCCTGCACATATAAGCAGCGCAGCGCCGAACACCTCTGCCCGGCAGAGCGGAACGCGCCGTTGACGATATCGCGCACGGCGGTTTCCGGGAGGGCGGTGCTGTCGACGATCATGGCGTTCAAGCCGCCGGTTTCCGCAATCAGCGGGGTGCCGGGCGCGCAATGGGCAGCCATATTGGCGCGGATTTTCATCGCCGTCGCGGTAGAACCTGTGAAAGCGACACCATTGATGCGGGCGTCCCCGGTCAGTGCCGCACCGATATCGCCGCCACCGGGCAGCAGTTGCACGGCTGTGGTGGGCACACCGGCCTGATGCATCAGTGCGACAGCGCGGGTGGCGATCAGCGGGGTTTGCTCTGCTGGCTTGGCCAGCACCGCATTGCCAGCAGCGAGAGCCGCCGCAATCTGCCCGGTAAAGATCGCCAGTGGGAAATTCCAAGGGCTGATACAGGTCCAGACACCTCGCGCAGTTTGATCACCATGGGCTTCGGCTGCGTAGAAACGCAGGAAATCGACCGCCTCGCGCAGTTCGGCCACCGCATCGGGCAGACATTTGCCGGCCTCACGGGCGAGAATGGCAAAAAGCTCATGCGCATGGGCCTCATAGGCGTCAGCGACGGCGTTCAACACCGCCTTGCGGGTCGCGACATCCGCATCCCACGGTGCAGCGTGGTTCAGGGCGCCTGCAATGTCATCTACTGTGCTGTTGGCCACATGCCCCACGGTATCACCCGGTTTGGCCGGGTTGATGATGGCAGAGGGCGCAGGTTGTTTCTTGCTGGCGTTCCCGGCCTGCGATGACAAAAGCGGCCCGCCTTCAAATTCGGTTGCCTGAAACGCAGCGCGACCCTTGCCGATGGCCTCAAGCGTGGGGGCATGGGTCAGGTCCCAGCCCTTGGCGTTGATGCGGTCGGGTTGATAAAGCTCTGGCCCTTTGGGCAGATCGGGACCCTCGCCTGCGGCGTCAAAGGGGCAGGCGGCCACAACCTCTGGCGCGACGTCCTCATCCACGATCTGGTTGACGAAGCTGGAGTTCGCCCCGTTTTCCAAGAGCCGCCGCACCAGATAGGCCAGCAAATCCTCATGCGCGCCGACCGGGGCGTAGATGCGACAGCGGGTCTTTTCAGCCTTCAGAACGAGGGTATGCAGTGTTTCGCCCATGCCGTGCAGGCGCTGGAATTCGTAGTCGTCCGGGGTGCGGCCCATCGCATTGGCCAGATCAAGAATGGCGGCGACAGTATGGGCGTTGTGCGTGGCGAACTGCGGATAAATGCGGTCTGTCAGGCCCAGCAGCTTGCGGGCGTTGGCGATATAGCTGATGTCGGTATGGCTTTTGGCGGTGAAGACAGGGAAGCCATCGATGCCTTCAACCTGCGCGCGCTTGATCTCTGCATCCCAATAGGCGCCTTTGACCAGCCGGATCATGATCTTGCGGTCCAGCCGTGTTGCCAGATCATGCAGGTGATCAATGACCAGCGGTGCGCGCTGGCCAAAGGCCTGCACGACAACACCAAAGCCATCCCAACCTGACAGGGCGGGTTCTGCCAGTACCGCGCCAATGACATCAAGCGACAGGGCCAGTCTGTCAGCCTCTTCGGCGTCGATGTTGAAGCCCATGCCGGCGGATTTGGCCAGCATCGCCAAGGCACGGACGCGGGGCACCAGTTCTTCCATCACGCGGGCCTCTTGCGCGACCTCATAGCGCGGATGCAGTGCGGAGAGTTTGACAGAGATACCGGGATTTTCGGCGACCGATCCATGGGTGCAATGCGCGGCAATCGCGCTGATCGCGCGGGAATAGGACAGGTGATAGCCGCGTGCGTCTGCCTCTGTGCGGGCGGCCTCGCCCAGCATGTCATAGCTGTAGGTAAAGCCTTTGGCCTGCATCCCCTCGGCCCGTTTCATGGCCTTGCCGATATCCTCGCCCAGCACGAACTGGCGGCCCATTTCGCGCATGGCGCGGGCGACGGCGGTGCGGATCACAGGTTCCCCCAACCGTTTGACGGCGCTGCGCAGGTGGCGGGTCAAGCCCGGTGTTTCATCATCCAGCACGCGGCCTGTCAGCAACAATGCCCAGGTCGAGGCATTGACAAGGGAAGAGGCAGAATGCCCCAGATGCTTGCCCCAGGTCATCCATCGTTTCGGCATCCGGCACGCGCAGCAGGGCCTCTGCCAGACACATCAGGGCGATGCCTTCGTCCGTCGACAGGCCGTATTCGGCGAGGAATACCTCCATCAATCCCGGTTCGCTGCTCGCGCGGATCTGGCGGACCAGGTCGGCCCCGCGCGCCGAGATGCGCTTGCGGTCGCTTGTCGACAGCCCTGCCGCAGTGACAAGGGCCTGCACGGCAGCGGCCTCATCCTGATACATGGCCAGATCAATCCGGTGGCGCAGGTCGTGGCTGTCGTCGCGGGGCATGGCAAATTCCTCTGCTAGGGGTTGGCCCATGATACAGCAATCTGGCTAGTCTAATGGACTACACTGTGCCATACTGGCAGTCTGATTGACTTATTGAAGGCGGTTTTCATGGCCGAAAAGGTTTCTGAACTGGATTCGTTTGACCGCAAGATTCTGGATATCCTGACTGTTGAGGGTCGGATCAGCGTGACAGAGCTTGCCCGGCGCATCAGCCTGTCGAAATCGCCCACGCAGGCGCGGCTGAAGCGGTTGGAGGAAAGTGGCGTCATCCGGGGCTATCGCGCGCTTTATGACCCGATCCGGTTGGGGCGGGATCATGTGGCCTTTGTCGAGGTCAAGCTGACCGACACGCGCGAAAGCGCGCTGGCCGCCTTCAATGCCGCCGTGCTGAAGGTGCCGGAGGTCGAACAATGCCATCTGATCGCTGGCGCCTTTGACTACCTGCTCAAGGTGCGCACCGCCGGGATGCGGGGCTACCGCGCTGTTCTGGCAGAGAAAATCTCTACCCTGCCCAATGTGGCCAATACATCGACCTATGTGGCGATGCAGGCGGTGAAAGAGGAAGGGCTGACGCCTGTGTCACCTGTGACTTGACGCGCGCGGGTGGTGACGCAGTTTATGGGGCATGAAATGGATTTTGCCACTTTGCGTGATCGCCGCGCCAGCCGCCGCCCAATCCTGTCCGCCAGCGGCGGATTATTCCGCCGACTACGCCCAGATCGAGGCTGAGTTGAAACAGGCCGGTGATCCGGCGACGGCTCAGATGCTGAACGGGCAGCTGTGGGACCTGTGGCTGGATGCGCCTGACACCATCGCCCAAGAGATGCTGGATGACGGCATGTCGCGCCGGGCCAGCTTTGATTTTCTGGGCGCACGCCGCGTGCTGAGCCGTCTGGTGGAATACTGCCCGGACTACGCTGAAGGCTATAACCAGCGGGCCTTTGCCAGCTTTCTGGCCCGCGATTTCGAGGCCGCGCTGGCGGATCTTGATGCGACCCTTGCCATTTTGCCCAATCATATCGGGGCCTTGTCGGGCAAGGGGCTGACGCTGCTGGAAATGGGGCGACAGGCAGAGGCGCAGGCGGCCCTGCGCGCGGCCGTTGACCTGAACCCCTGGCTGAACGAGCGTGCGTTGCTGACAGAACCTGCCGGCACCGACCTCTGATCTGGCTTGCCCCGCGTTGCTGGCCCGCATAGGAATGTGGCCGTGCCCGCGTGGTGGAATGGTAGACATCGGAGACTTAAAATCTCTTGGCCGCAAGGCCGTGCCGGTTCGAGTCCGGCCGCGGGCACCACC
>JAHDGO010000486.1 GCA_020627605.1 Yoonia sp. | reverse complement strand
TTCAACAAATTGCAGGCTGATCACCACACCCGCGAAAAGCGCCACAGCCGAAAGCGCGAATGTCAGCGGATAGGCATATAGCGCCATGGCACCGCCCGTCACCGCCGACAGCGCCAACGCGCTAAAGCTGAACCGCCACGCCCTGACCTCTTGCGCCTCAACCTCGTCACCGCGCCCGGCAGCGGCGAGGGATTCGTAGAGGAATGCGCTATCCGTGCCGGACAGAAACGCGCCCCCTGCCCCCATCATGATCTGCCCGGCGGCAAAGACGGCGAAACTATCCCCAACCGCCAGAAGCGTGGCTCCGATTGTGCCGCAGCATCCCGCGATGATCAGCGTGATGCGCCGCCCGAACCTGTCAGAGGCATAGCCAGAGGGCACCTCCAGTATCGTGGTGGCAAGATCGGCGATGGCGTAAAGCATGATCGCCTCTGCCGCCGATAGTTGCGCCTGAAAATACAAAAACCATACCGCCTGCGCAAAGATCAGGCTCTGCATCAGTTTGAACCATGGGTAGAGCGTCACATTGCGGTGCGCTGCGGTGGGATCAACACTCATGTGGTGATGCTAGGGGCTCTGATACGGGCTGGCCAGACCTCCAACAGGCCTGCCAGCACGACAAGCGCGCCGCCTGCAAGCTCTGCCGGGGACAGGTGTTCGCCGATGATCAGCGCGGCAGAGAGGGCGGCCACCGGCACCTCGATCATATGCAGAATGCCGATGCGCGCAGGATCCAGCCGGGGGGCCGCCCACATCAAGCCGGCAATGAAGAATGCCCACCAGAACGCGCCTGCGGCAAGCGCCCAAAGCGCAAGGGGCACGGGCGCTATGATCGCCGACAGATCAGGCAGTTCCGCCAGCCACGGGGCCAGCATCAGCCCACCGGCCAGCGCCCCAAGTGCAAAGACAAAGGCCCCGGTTACAGGGGGCGGCACAGGGCGCACGCGAATGCCGATACTGGCCACCGACCATAAGATGCCAGAGATCAGGCCCAACCATTCGCCCAGCTGACGCGGGATCGGCAAACGCCCCTCGCCCCCCAGAATGATCGCCAGTCCCAACAGACCAAAGAACAGCACCAGAAGACGCAGTTTTGTGATGGGCCAGCCCAGAAAGGCGCGCCCTATCAGCGTGCTCCACACGGGGGTCAGGAAAAACAGGATCACCACAAC
>JAHDGO010000068.1:8684-8895 GCA_020627605.1 Yoonia sp. | reverse complement strand
GATCATCAAGAACGGTGGCCGCGTGATGAAAAACGTCACCGGCTACGATCTGGTGAAACTGATGACAGGCTCCTACGGCACATTGGGCGTCCTGACAGAGGTGTCGCTGAAGGTGCTGCCGGACGTCGAATGCATGGGCACAGTGATGCTGCATGGCCTGTCCGATGCCGACGCGGTTGCGGCGATGTCGCGGGCGTTAGGCTCTCCGTTC
>JAHDGO010000068.1:0-8674 GCA_020627605.1 Yoonia sp. | reverse complement strand
CGAGGTGACAGGTGCCGCGCATTTCCCGAAAAGCCAATTCGGCGATCCCATGACGATGCTGCGGGTTGAGGGGTTCGAAAGCTCTGTCCGTTATCGCGCTGACGCGTTGCGCGCCCTGCTGGGCAAATTTGGCGAGGCCGAGATCACCATCGGCGCGACAGAAGGCCCGGGCGGGTCCGACGGCTGGCGATGGGTCCGGGACGTCGGCGCATTTGCCGAACAATCGGGTGATGTCTGGCGCATTTCGGTCAAACCCTCCGACGCAGCGGCGCTGGCGGCGCGCATGGGGGCAGAGGCCGTGCAATATGATTGGGGCGGCGGGCTGATCTGGGCATTGACGCCGCCGGGGCATGACCTTCGCGCGACAATGGGGCCATTCGACGGCCATGCGACGTTGATCCGCGGCGTGGCCGACGTGCCGGTGTTTCAGCCAGAGGTGCCGGCGCTGGCCGCGATCAGCGCTGGGCTACGCCAGAAATTCGACCCGCGCGGCATCCTCAACGCAGGGATCATGGCCTGATGCAGACGACATTTACCCCCGAACAGCTGACCGATCCGGCGATCAAACGCTCTAACGAGATCCTGCGCAATTGCGTCCATTGCGGGTTTTGCACGGCAACCTGCCCCACCTATCAGGTGCTGGGTGACGAACTCGACAGCCCGCGCGGACGCATCTACCTGATCAAGGACATGCTTGAGAATGAGCGGAAGCCGGATGCGAAGACGGTCAAACATATCGACCGTTGCCTGTCCTGCCTTGCTTGTATGACAACCTGCCCTTCGGGCGTGCATTACATGCATCTGGTCGACCACGCCCGCGCCTACATCGAAAAGAACTATGACCGGCCTTGGTCAGACCGGGCCTTGCGCTGGATGCTGGCACGCATCCTGCCTTATCCCATGCGGTTCAGGGTCGCCCTGCTGGGTGCCAAGATCGGGCGACCCTTTGCCCGGTTGATGCCGGATGCGCGGCTGCGGGCAATGCTGGAGATGGCGCCGAAGACCATCCCCCCGGTCAGCCGCAATGACGACCCGCAGACCTTCCCTGCAAAAGACAAGAAGATGCGCGTGGCACTGATGACGGGCTGCGCTCAAAAGGCGCTGAACACCGATATCAACGACGCAACCATCCGCCTGCTGACGCGGCTGGGGGCAGAGGTTGTGGTGGCCGAGGGTGCCGGGTGTTGCGGCGCGCTGACCCATCACATGGGCAAAGAGGATGAAAGCCATGCCACTGCGGCCAAAAACATCCGCGCTTGGGCGAAGGAAATGGATAGTGCAGGGCTGGATGCCATCGTCATCAACACATCCGGCTGCGGCACCACGGTCAAGGATTACGGTCATATGTTTCGCAATGACAGCACGCTGGCCAACGATGCCGCGCGGGTCAGCGCCATTGCGATGGATGTGTCTGAACTGCTGATGAAGCTGGACCTGCCAGAAGGTGGCGACAAGGGCACCAAGGTCGCCTATCACGCGGCCTGTTCGCTACAGCATGGTCAGCAGATCAAGACCTATCCCAAGGACCTGCTCAAGAAGGCCGGGTTCACCGTGCTGGAACCGGCCGACAGCCACCTGTGCTGCGGCTCTGCCGGGACTTACAATCTGATGCAGCCCGAGATTTCCAAACAGCTCAAGGCGCGCAAGGTGCAAACGCTGGAGGCGCTGACGCCGGACATCATCGCCGCTGGCAACATCGGCTGCATGATGCAGATCGGCGGCGGGACTGATGTGCCGATTGTGCATACGGTCGAGCTGCTGGATTGGGCAACTGGCGGGCCACAACCGCCCGCATTGACCGCACCGGGCAAGCGCGCGCCTGCCGTGCCGATCCTGCGCTAGAGACACCGCCGATTGTGCCGCAAAACGCCACAATGCTGCCAAAACTGTCAGCAAGGTTGCGGTATGCGCAATCTGCTTCTTCACAGACTGATTCTAACGGCCTGCTGGCTTGGGGCTGCCCTTGCGACGCCCGTCATGGCGCAGGAAAGCGGTCTGGTGACGCTGGAAACCCGTCAGGATAGCCAAGGGTGGGAGGCCGTGGGCCGCCTCGACATCCGGGGCAAGGGGTTTTGCACGGCCGCCCTGATCCGTGACAAGCTGATCCTGACGGCGGCACATTGCCTGTACGACACCGACGGCACCTTGATCGCGCCTGACCGCTTTGCATTTCGCGCGGGGCTGCGCGACGGGCGCGCGCAGGCCACACGCACAGTGTCCCGCGCAATCGCCCACCCCGAATATGACTATGATGGTGATGCCACCGACGCCGAAGAGGTGGCCATGGACATCGCCGTGCTGGAACTTGATCAGCCCATCCGCTCTACCCGTATTCGCCCCTATCTGGTCGCCCAGCGGCCGATCACCGGCGATGCAGTTGGCGTCGTCTCTTACGGGCGCGGGCGCGAGGATGCGCCCAGTCTGCAAGAAGTGTGCAGCGTGCTGGGCCGTCAGACGGGCGTGATCGTGATGACCTGCGATGTCGAATACGGATCCAGCGGGTCACCAGTGTTCATGGTGCAGGACGGGCAGACCCGGATTGCATCGGTTGTCTCGGCCATGGCGCAGGTCAACGGACAAAAGGTGTCGCTTGGCACTTCATTGGCTGGGCCGCTGAATGCGCTGCTGGCGCATTTCGCCTCGCTCGGGCCAGCCCGCCCCGGTGGCACGCAGCGCCTGATCAACACGGACGAGCGCAACGACACTGGCGCAAAATTCGTTCGTCCCTGACGCGTTTTTCACCCCTTGAAAGCCGAAAACATGGTTCCCATATCGGGGCTATCGGGATGCCAATCATGGGTCCCGTGTTCACTCGCCTGTCCCATTCGGGAAGGCAACACATTGTTATCGCTTAAGAAAGGATGACCCAAATGCGTGCATTTGATCTGACACCCCTCTACCGTGCCACCGTTGGTTTTGACCAGATTGCCGATCTGATGGATCGTGCGCTTGCCAGCGACGTCGGCCAGAACAGCTACCCCCCTTACAACATCGAAAAGACCGCTGATGATGCATGGCGCATCTCTATCGCGGTTGCCGGTTTCGGCCAGGACGACCTCGCGATCGAGCTGAAGGACCGCGCCCTGCATGTGACCGGGCGCAAAGCCACCGAGGAAGGTGAGCGGACTTATCTGCACCGTGGCATCGCCACCCGTGCGTTTGAACGCCGCTTTGCCCTCGCCGATCATGTGAAAGTCACCGGTGCCGCCCATGAAAACGGTATGCTGCATATTGATCTGATGCGTGAAGTGCCAGAAGCACTGAAACCCCGCCGGATTGAAATTGCGTCTTCCGGCAAGTCAGACGCAAACCTCGTTGAGGCTGAAAAAGTCAACTAAGGCGCGCTGACAACCTGAAAATGGCCCGCTGCCGATCCCGGCAGCGGGCTTTTTCATGCCGCGCTAATGCGCCTCTGCCCAGCTGGCCCCCTGCCCTGCATCAACCGCAAGCGTCACGTCCAGCTTGACCGCCGGATCGCTGGCCCCTTCCATGATGTCGCGGGCGGTGCCGATCAGGTCATCGACGGCAGCTTCCTCTACTTCGAAAATCAATTCGTCATGGACCTGCAGCAACATTCTGGCCGGGATATCCTTGATCGCACCGGGCATCCGGATCATGGCGCGGCGAATGACATCAGCGGCTGTGCCCTGAATGGGCGCGTTGATCGCGGCGCGTTTGGCGAAACCAGCGTGCGGGCCTTTGGCGTTGATCTCTGGCGTATTGATCCGTCGCCCAAAGAGTGTCTGGACGTACCCATGCTCTTTGGCGAAGGCGACGGTGTCGTCCATATATTGGCGGATGCCGGGGAAGCGTTCGAAATAGCGGTCGATAAATCCCTGCGCCTCGCCCCGCGGGATGCGCAGGTTGCGGGCAAGACCAAAGCCGGAGATCCCGTAAATCACCCCGAAATTGATCGCCTTGGCCTGTCTGCGGACGTCTGGCGTCATTTCATCCAGCGGCACATCAAACATCTCTGACGCCGTCATGGCGTGGATGTCGATGCCATGCAGAAACGCCTGTTTCAGCGCATCAATCCCGGCGATATGGGCCAGAATGCGCAGCTCAATCTGGGAATAGTCGAGGCTCACAATCACCTTGCCGTCTTTGGCGACAAAGGCCTCTCGGATGCGTCGCCCCTCTTCTGTGCGCACTGGAATATTTTGCAGGTTCGGATCAGTCGAGGCAAGACGTCCGGTGTTCGCACCCGCGATGGAATAGGATGTATGCAGGCGGCCCGTTTCGGGGTTGATGTGTTCCTGCAGGGCGTCGGTGTAGGTCGACTTCAGTTTCGACAGCTGCCGCCAGTCCAGAATGCGGCGCGGCATGTCGTGCAGCGTGGCAAGGTCTTCCAGCACGTCGGCACCGGTCGAGTAAGCGCCCGTCTTGCCCTTTGCCGGTTTCTTGCCGTCGGGCATTTCCAGCCCCATTTCATCAAACAGGATCTCGCCCAGTTGCTTGGGGGAACCGACATTGAACGGCCGACCGGCCATTTCCTGTATCTCGGCCTCCAGACCCGCCATTTTTTGGGCAAAGGCGTTGGACATGCGTGACAGCGTATCGCGGTCCACCTTGATCCCGTGGCGTTCCATCTGTGCCAGCACCGGAACCAAAGGCCTCTCCATCGTTTCATAGACGGTTGTGACCTGTTTGGCATGCAGTTGCGGCTTGAACTGTTGCCAAAGCCGCAGGGTGATATCGGCATCCTCTGCCGCGTATTTCACGGCGTCACCAATCGCCACGCGGTCAAAGGTGATGGCGGATTTGCCTGTGCCCAGCAGCGGTTTGATCGGGATAGGTGTGTGTCCCAGATAACGCTCTGACAGGATATCCATGCCATGATTATGCACTCCAGCATTCATGGCGTAGGACATCAGCATGGTATCATCTATCGGGTCCACGGTGATGCCAAGCCGGGCAAATATCTTGGCATCGTATTTCATGTTCTGGCCGATTTTGAGGATCGCTGGGTCTTCCAGAACGGGTTTGAGCAGCGCAAGACAAGCCTCAAAATCCATCTGACCCTCAGCCAGATCATCAGACCCAAACAAATCATCGGACGCCGCCGATTTATGCGTCAACGGGATATAGCAGGCCTCACCGGGGTTCACCGCCAGCGAGATGCCCACCAGATCGGCGATCATCTCGTTCAGGCCGGTCGTTTCGGTGTCCACCGCGACATACCCGCGTTCGCGAATGCGGGCGATCCAGTCCTCAAGCGCCTTTGTGTCACTTACATGCTCATAAGCATCAGCGTTGAACGCAACGGCCTCCGGCGCTGCGACCTCTTCCGGCGGGGGTGCCTTGTCTTCAATCACAGGGGCCTCGACCCCCAGTTTCTCGGCAATGCGTTTGGTGACGGTGCGGAATTCCATGTCTGCCAGAAAACCCATCAATGTGTCCGGGTCGGGTTCCTTCACCTCCAGATCATCAAGGCTGAACGGCAGATCCATTTCGCAGTCCAGCGCGACCAACTGCTTTGACAGTTCAATCTGCGCGCGGTTGTCGATCAGTGTCTGCCGCCGCTTGGGCTGTTTGATTTCCTCGGCGCGGTCCAGCAGGCTTTCCAGATCGCCATATTCATTGATCAATAGCGCCGCTGTCTTGATCCCGATGCCCGGCGCGCCCGGCACATTGTCCACGCTGTCACCGGCGAGCGCCTGCACATCCACAACCCGTTCCGGCCCCACGCCGAATTTTTCGTGGACACCGTCGCGGTCGATCCGCTTGTTCTTCATCGGGTCGAGCATTTCGACGCCGTCACCGACCAGTTGCATCAGGTCCTTGTCAGAGGACACGATGGTGACCCGTCCACCGGCCTCGCGCGCCTGACAGGACAGGGTGGCGATGATGTCGTCAGCCTCGAACCCTTCGATTTCCTCGCAGGCGATATTGAACGCTTTGGTCGCGGTCCGGGTCAGCGGGATCTGCGGGCGCAGGTCCTCTGGCATCGCGTCACGGTTGGCCTTGTATTGATCGTAAAGGTCGTTGCGAAAGGTATGGCTGCCCTTGTCGAAAATCACCGCCACATGGGTCGCGGCATCATCGCCGGTGTTCCCTTCAACATAGCGTTGCAGCATGTTCACAAAGCCGCTGACCGCGCCGACCGGCAGGCCATCAGATTTGCGCGTCAGGGGTGGCAGCGCGTGATAGGCGCGAAAGATGAACGCCGATCCGTCGATCAGATGCAGATGACAACCTTTGCCGAATGCCATGTCATGGCCCCCCATTGCGTAGTTGTTCAACACCTATCGCGGGGGGTGCGAGGGGTCTAGTGCGCGGCCTTGATGAAGGTGCCGTTTTGCAGGTCCTTCATCGCCTGATGCAACTCGGCCTGTGTATTCATCACGATGGGGCCGTGCCAGGCAACAGGCTCCTGAATAGGGCGACCAGCGACCAGTAGAAAGCGGACGCCCTCTGGCCCGGCCTGCACGGTGACGTCATCGCCATTGCCAAATCGCACCAGCGTGCGATTGCCTGTCATGTCGCGGATGTTGACCTCATGCCCGGCCACTTCCTTTTCCACGCGCACCCCGACCGGGGCTGCGGCATCCACAAACCGGCCCGCACCGGCAAAGACATAGGCAAATGCATTGGCGCGCGTGTCCACCGGCAGCACCTTGCGCGTTTCGGGCGGGATCGAGACATCAAGATAAAGCGGATCAGCCGCAATCCCGTCCACAGGCCCTGCCTTGCCCCAGAAATTGCCGGTGATGATCTTTACCCGCGTGCCATCGTCATCGATGATTTCCGGCACATCGCTGCCCTGAATGTCCTGATAGCGGGGCGCGGTCATTTTCAGCGAAGACGGCAGATTCGCCCACAATTGAAAGCCGTGCATCTGGCCAGCGGCGTTTCCCTTGGGCATTTCCTGATGCAGGATGCCTGACCCGGCCGTCATCCACTGCACCGAACCGGCCCCCAGTGTCCCATGATTGCCAAGGCTGTCACCATGGGCAACCTCGCCTTCCAGCACATAGGTGATCGTCTCAATCCCCCGATGCGGATGCCATGGGAAACCGCGCTCGTAATGTGCTGGCACATCGTTGCGGAAATCATCCAGCAGCAGGAACGGGTCACTTTCGGCAGGGTCGCCAAAGCCGAACACACGGTGCAGATGCACGCCTGCCCCCTCCATGGTGGGGTGCGCCTTGGTGGTCTGGGTGACAGGGCGGAAGGTCATGGCATATTCCTTTCAGGCTCTGCCAGCATGTAGTGCAGCTTGGGTCCTGTCAAAACATGCAGCCCCGAACAGACGCTGTGCGGCGGCCTAGACCTTGCCTTCGAAATCCTTGTGGATCAGCTTGGCATCGCAGTAGGGGCATTCGACCCAGCCATGTTCATGCGGGATTTGCAGCCAGACACGCGGATGGCCCAGCGCGCCCTCACCCCCGTCACAGGCGACGCGGTAGTCTTGCACGATGCGGGTTTCCGGGGCGGGTGTTGTCATGAATTTACCTGTCTGGTTGCCGCGGGGGGCTGCCCGCCTTAGATCAAGCCTCGTATACCGCAGCCAGCCTTTGGGGAAAAGACCAGCATGAGCGACAACGCCATAGAAATTCACGGGCTGAAAAAGACCTATGCGGCCACTGGGCGGTCCCCGGCGAAAGAGGCGCTGAAAGGTGTTGATCTGGCGATCCCGCGTGGTTCGATCTTTGGTTTGCTGGGGCCAAATGGTGCCGGAAAGTCCACCCTGATCAATATTCTGGCGGGGCTTGTCGTGAAATCGGCGGGCACGGTGCAGATCTGGGGTTTCGATCAGGACAAGAACCCGCGACAGTCGCGCGCCGCCATCGGCATCATGCCACAAGAGCCGCATCTTGATCCTTTCTTTACCCCCGCAGGTTCGCTTGACGTGCAGGCGGGGCTATACGGCGTGCCGAAGGCGCAGCGGCGCACGGCGGAAATTCTTGAATTGATCGGGCTGACAGACAAGGCTGATGCCTACGCACGGTCCTTGTCTGGCGGGATGCGGCGCAGGCTTTTGCTGGGCAAGGCGCTGGTACATTCACCGCAGATTCTGGTGCTTGATGAACCGACTGCCGGCGTTGATATCGCCCTGCGCAACATGCTGTGGCAGAACGTGCGCAAGCTGAATGATGACGGCATGACAATCATCCTGACGACGCATTATCTGGAAGAAGCCGAAGAGATGTGTGACGACATCGCCATCATCAACCACGGCGAAGTGATCGTGAAAGACAGCACCGCCAACCTGCTCGGTCGGCTTGACAGCAAAACACTGGTGATCACGCCTGAAAGCGATTGCCCCCTGCCCGGTTTGCCGGACAGCATCACCGGGCAAAAACTGGCGGATGGGACGCTGACTTTCACCTACAAAAGCAACCTGACCCAGGCGGATCAGATCCTGTCGCTCGTCCGCGATGCGGGGATCACCATCAAGGATGTCAAAACCCAAGAGGCGCATCTGGAAGACGTCTTTTTGTCGCTGACCTCTGACGGCTGACCGTCAACCCTGCAGCATCCGCCCCAGTGGACGCCCACCGATGATGTGCAGGTGATAGTGCGGCACGTCCTGCACACCATGGGTTCTGCTGTTGGCGATGGCACGAAACCCGTCTGCGACATCCTTGATCCGGCACACCTCTGCAACGGCCTGCATGAAAGCGCTGTGTTCTTCGGCAGATGCATCACGGGCAAAGTGATCAAGGCTGAC
>JAHDGO010000067.1 GCA_020627605.1 Yoonia sp. | reverse complement strand
CCTTTGACACACAACATACCATTGAAGAGCGTTCCGAAGCGCCTTCTGTGAGTGGCAAAGTTGGGCTCAAGCCAGACGTTTCCTGCGCTACCGCAATCGGCACTTAGGCGAACCAGTCTCCATTGGTTTGCAGTGCGATTCCTGTGGCAGAGGCAGCCTCAGCCGCCCTGCATCGATGACACCCCCACCTGTGCGGGGCGCAGCAGGCGGTCGTGCAACATGAACCCGCTGGTAGAGACCTGAATGATCTCGCCTGCCTTCGTTCCGGGCAGGGGTGCCTCGAACATGGCTTCATGCATCTTGGGGTCGAACTTGTCGCCGACCTCTGGCGTGATGGTTTCAATACCGTGCTTTTTGAAGACGTTGACCAGCTCGCGCATGGTCAGCTCGATCCCTTCCATCAGGGATTCGGGGGCTTTCTCATCGCTTTCGCGGGCAGCTTCCAGTGCGCGGTTCAGGTTGTCGTAGACCGGCAGCAGATCCCGGGCGAGGCGGGACCCACCGTAGTTTTCAGCCTCGCGCCGGTCGCGGTCGGCCCGCTTGCGGGTGTTTTCAGCATCAGCCAGCGCGCGCATGAATTTGTCGCGGAAATCATCACGCTCTGCGCGCAGGGCCTCGATCTCGTCAAAGCTTTCGGCGGCGGCGTCGAAATCAGGCTCATCCCCTTCGGCAGCAAGTTCATCAAGCGTTTGCAGTGGTTCGTCTTTTTCAGACATCGGTTTTCCTTTACGCGCGGTCGGCAATGATCTTGCCAACGAGCTGGGCTGTATAGTTCACGATGGGCACAATGCGCCCGTAATTCAATCTGGTAGGGCCGATGACACCAACGGCCCCGATGATCTTGCGGTCGGCGTTCATATAAGGGGAAACGACCAAAGATGAACCCGAAAGTGAGAACAATTTATTCTCTGAGCCGATAAAAATGCGCACCCCGTCGCCGCCTTCCGCCAGATCGAGGAATTGCGCGATGTCACGCTTGCGTTCGAGATCGTCAAAGAGCGTGCGGATGCGGGCGAGGTCCACCTCATCCTCGCCATCGCCCAAAAGGTTGCCGCGCCCGCGCACGATCAGCCGTTCGGTGGATTCACCTTCGTTTTCCCAAAGTGCCACGCCACCTTCGACCAGTTCGGCGGCCAGCCTGTCAATCTCTTGCCGGCGTGCTGCGATCTCGCGGGCGATGACGGTCGAAAGTTCCGACAGCGTATGCCCGGCGGCGATTGCATTGAGGAAGTTCGCCGCTTCACGCATGGAGGAGGGCGTCTGCCCCGGTGGCGGTGTGAAGAGCCGGTTTTCCACATGCCCATCAGCAAAGACCAGCACCACCAGCGCCCGTTCGCGTGACAGAGACACGAATTCGATATGTTTGATCGCGGCCTCATGTTTCGGCGTCAGCACAAGGCTCGCCCCATGCGTCACGCCAGAGAGGGCCTGCCCAACCTGATCCAGCACGGCGGTCACGTCCTGATCATTCGACGTCAGCGTGCGGTCGATTGTTTCACGGTCCTTGCCGTCCAGATCGCCAACCTCCAGCAGACCATCGACGAACATCCGCAGGCCCAGTTGGGTGGGGATGCGCCCCGCACTGACATGAGGGCTGTCGAGAAGGCCCAGATATTCGAGGTCCTGCATCACGTTGCGGATGGTGGCCGCGCTGACCTTTTCCGAAAAATCGCGGGTCAGGGTACGGGATCCGACGGGGGTGCCGCTTTCCAGATAGCCTTCAACCACGCGCCGAAACACCTCGCGCGAGCGGGCGTTGAGTTCGTCGATGTTTGGCGTCTGCTCTGTCATCGTTGCTTTTTTCCGGGACCGGACAATTAAAACCAAAGCCGGGATGGCGTCAATCGGGGTTGGATTTCAGATATGGGCAGCGTATCGGAGAGGTGCAACCAAAGGAGTGATCTCATGCGCCCATCTGGCCGTCAGACAAACGAAATGCGTGCCGTGTCGATTGAGACCGGCGTGACCATGCATGCCGAAGGGTCCTGCCTGATCAAATGCGGCAACACCCATGTGTTGTGTACCGCCACAATTGATGAACGCGTGCCGCCGTTTCTGAAGAATTCCGGCCTTGGCTGGGTGACGGCGGAATACGGGATGCTGCCCCGTGCGACCAATACGCGGATGCGCCGTGAGGCCAAGAATGGCCAATCTGGCAGAACGCAGGAAATTCAGCGCCTGATCGGCCGGTCACTGCGTGCAGGTGTGGACCGTGTGGCGCTGGGCGAGCGGCAGATCGTGGTGGATTGCGATGTCATTCAGGCCGATGGTGGCACGCGCTGCGCCTCGATCACCGGTGGCTGGGTCGCGTTGAAGCTGGCGGTGCAGAAGCTGATGAAAGCAGGCGATGTGATCAGCGACCCGCTGGTCGATCCGGTCGCGGCGATTTCATGTGGCATCTATGCGGGGCAGGAAGTGCTTGATCTGGACTATCCCGAGGACAGCGAGGCCGGTGTTGACGGGAATTTTGTCATGACCGGTGGCAAGCTGATCGAGGTGCAGATGTCAGCAGAAGGTGCCACGTTCACCCGTGACCAGATGGATAAGCTGCTTGATCTGGCGGATAAGGGCGTGACAGAGCTGACCGCGGCGCAGATGGCGGCAGTTGGCTGATGCGGCGGTTTGACGGCAAGGCGCTGGTGATTGCGACCCACAATCAGGGGAAGCTGGAAGAGATTGCCGATTTGCTGTCGCCCTATGGCGTGACGCTGAGCTCTAACGCGGATCATGGGCTACCAGAGCCGGAAGAGACCGAAACGACATTTGCTGGCAATGCAAGGATCAAGGCCCATGCGGCGGCCAAGGCCACGGGTTTGCCAGCACTGGCCGACGACAGCGGGATTGCCATTGACGGGTTGGGCGGTGCGCCGGGGGTTTATACGGCGGATTGGGCCGAAACGCCTGCGGGTCGCGATTTCAATATGGCGATGGAGCGCAGCTGGCGCGCGTTGGAGGATGCCGATGCGCCGTTCCCGCGCACGGCAAAATTTTGCTGCACACTGGTGCTGGCCTGGCCTGATGGCCACGATGAGGTGTTTCCGGGCGAAATGCCCGGGCAGATCGTCTGGCCGATGCGGGGTGATCAGGGCCATGGCTATGACCCGATCTTTCAGCCTGATGGGTACGATGTGACCTTTGGCGAAATGGACCGCTGGGAAAAGAACAAGATCAGCCACAGGGCGGATGCGTTCAGAAAGCTGATTGCAGGCTGTTTTGCCTGAAGATTGGGAAGCGGGCGGCTTTGGCCTTTATCTGCACTGGCCCTTCTGTCAGGCGAAATGCCCCTATTGCGATTTCAACAGCCATGTGGTGGCGCAGATTGATCAGCAGGCATGGGCCAGGGCCTATGTCAGCGAGATTGCGCGGCTGGGGGCGGAAACTGAAGGCCGCGTGTTACGGTCCGTGTTTTTCGGCGGCGGCACGCCGAGCCTGATGGACCCGGAGGTTGTTGACGCTGTGATGACAGCGGTGCGCGCCACATGGCCGATGGCCAATGATATCGAGATCACGCTGGAGGCAAACCCGACATCGGTGGAGGCAGGGCGCTTTGCCGGATATCGTGACGCGGGGGTCAACCGGGTGTCGCTTGGGGTGCAGGCGTTGAATGACGCTGACCTGAAGGCGCTGGGGCGGCTGCATTCGGCGCAGGAGGCGATGGCGGCCTTTGATATTGCCCGTGATGTGTTTGAACGGGTGAGTTTTGATCTGATCTACGCCCGGCAGGGGCAGAGCCTGGCCGATTGGGAGGCCGAACTGAACCGCGCGTTGCAGCTCGCCGTGGATCACCTATCGCTCTATCAGCTGACAATCGAGGACGGCACCGCCTTTGGGGACCGCTATGCGCTGGGCAAGCTGCGGGGTCTGCCCGACGAGGATGCGGCGGCAGATATGTATGCGATGACGCAGGCGATGACCGCAGAGGCCGGATTTGTGGGCTATGAGGTATCGAACCACGCGGTCGCAGGCGCAGAAAGCCTGCATAACCAGATCTACTGGCGCTATGGCGACTACGTGGGCATCGGGCCGGGCGCACATGGGCGGCTGACGCTGGGCGGGCAACGCTATGCCACACAGACACCGCTGGCCCCGATGGAATGGCTGGCGCAGGTGCAACGCGAGGGCCAAGGCGAATTGGCGCGAGAAGCGCTGGACCATGATGCGCAGGTGGCCGAGTTCCTGCTGATGGGGATGCGGCTGCGCGAGGGGGTGGACCTGTCGCGGTTTGGGTTGCAGGGCGACGAGAAATATATAAGTAAAATCAATGATTTAGCGGATATTGGCATGGTGCGGCTGGACGGGGCACAGCTGTGCCTGACAGCGCAGGGGCGCCCTGTCCTGAATGCTGTGTTGCGCGCCCTGCTGGAGGCCTAGTTTCCGGCCAGCGCCCGCAGCAGGTCGTCGAGCTGATCAAGTGATTTGTAGCTGACCGAAAGTTTGCCGCCTTCGCCGCCAGCGGCATGATCAATCGTGACCTTCATGCCAAGTGTCGCGGTCAGTTCATTTTCGATCTGGACGGTATCGGCATCCTTGGGCACGGGCGCACCTGGGACGGCGCGTTTCTTGATCGCGGGGCCCTTCTTGGCGAGCTTTTCAGTGTCACGGACAGAAAGCTTGCGCTGGATCACCTCGCGCGCCAGCGCGACGGCCTGATCATGGCCGACAAGGGCACGGGCGTGGCCTGCGGACAGTTGGCCACTGACCAGATAGCGCTGCACCTCTTCCGGGAGTTTGAGCAGCCTGAGAAGATTGGCAATATGGCTGCGGCTTTTACCGAGGGCAGTGGCCATCTGATCCTGCGTGTGACCGAAACGGTCCATCAGATGTTGATAGCCCGTCGCCTCATCCACCGGGTTCAGATCGGCGCGCTGGATGTTTTCGATAATGGCGATTTCCAGCACCTCGGTGTCGTTGTAATCGCGCAGGATCACCGGGACGTCGTGCAGTTTGGCCATCTGGGCGGCGCGCCAGCGGCGCTCTCCCGCGACGATTTCGTAGCCTTTGGATTTGCCGGGCGCCTGACGCACGATGAGAGGCTGGATGATGCCCTTTTCCGCGATTGAGGCGGCAAGTTCATCCAATGCGTCCTGATCAAATGTGCGCCGGGGCTGATCAGGGTTCGGCTGGACCTGTTCGATGGGCACGACCAGATCAGCGCGGGTTTGCGGGTCTCTTGTGGCGTCATCGGCCGTGACATCCGACATCAGCGCGGACAGACCGCGCCCCAGACCACGGGATTTTGCGGGGGTGCGTGCCATGTCTATGCCACCTTTTGCTTGCTGGTGCGGGTGATCAGTTCGTCTGCGAGGGCGCGGTAGGCCATGCTGCCTTTTGAGGTGCTGTCATAGGCCAGAACAGGCATGGCGTAAGAGGGTGCCTCGCTGAGCCGGACATTGCGGGGGATGACGGTGCGGAAGACCATGTCACCCATATTTTCGCGGGCGTCATCCTCGACCTGCAGCGACAGGTTGTTGCGCTGGTCATACATTGTCAGCGCGATCCCTTCGATGCGCAGGTCTGGATTGGCCGTCTGGCGAACGTCACGCACGGTGAGGATCAGCTGCGACAGACCTTCGAGTGCGAAGAACTCGCTTTGCAATGGCACGATCAGCGCATGGGCGGCGACCATGGCGTTGACGGTCAATATATTGAGGGATGGTGGGCAATCTATCAATATGTAGTCGTATTTGCTTGTGTCAGCGGTATCACCGCGCAGCACATCGCGCAACAGAAAGCTGCGCTTGGCATTATCCATCAGCTCCAGATCGGCAGAGCTGAGGTCTGTGGTGGCCGGGACGATATCGAGGTTTTCGACGGTGGTGGATTGAATTGCCTCTGGCAGGGATGCGTCCCCGGCCAGAAGATCGTAGGTGGTCGCCTCGCGCCGGTCGTGATCGACGCCGAGGCCAGTCGAAGCATTGCCCTGCGGGTCCAGATCGATCAGCAGGACAGGCTTGCCCTTTTCGGCCAGCGCCGCGCCAAGATTGATGGTGGTCGTGGTCTTGCCGACACCACCCTTCTGATTGGCGATCGCGATGATCTGCGGCCTTTGTGTGTTATCAGTGGCCAAGAGCCTGGATCCTTTGAAAGGCGAGTATGCGGGCCTCAGGATCAGTGATACTGGGCCGATCTTCAAGTTCAAAACGCCAGTTTTTTCGTGCCTCTGCGAGCTCTTGCCGGGTTTGCTTGCCTTTTGGCAAAAGGGCTGTTCCGCCGTCTGCGAGGTGTCTGCTGACCATGCCAAGAAGCGCAGATAGTGGGGCGAGAGCCCTTGCTGATACCACATCTGCCATTTGCGGCGGGATGTTCTCTATCCGGTCAGGGGTGATAGTCGTGTCTAACCCGAGTTCGCGCACGGCAGTACGCAGGAATGTGGCTTTGCGCTGATCGCTTTCCACCAGGGTAAGTCGGATGACTGGGCGATGCTCTGCTGCGAGAATCGCCAGCACGATGCCAGGAAAACCGCCACCGCTGCCAAGATCGACCCAGGTCGATGCTGCCTCTGGCGCATGGGGAAAAATCTGTGCGGAATCAGTGATATGCCGCTGCCATATGTCATTTGTCGTGCTGGCAGAGATCAGATTGATCTTGCGTGTCCACTTGGCCGTCAGCGCCTCAAACGCGCGCAGCTTGTCGTATGTTTCACGTGAAACATTGATCCCGGCGACCTGCAAATCGCCCATCAACTTGCCTGTTGCTGTTTTTTGGATGCGCCGATCAACAGCATCAGTGCGGCGGGGGTCATCCCCTCGATCCGGGACGCATGGGCGATGGTGGTCGGGCGGGTTGCTTTCAGTTTGGTCACAAGCTCGTTCGAGAGCCCGCTGACTGCGCCAAAATCCAGATCTTCAGGGATGATGTTCTGTTCATCCCGCTCCATCGCTGCAATGTCACGCGCCTGCCGGGAAATATAATGGGCATAGAGCGCGTCTTTCTTGATCTGATCCTGAATATCTGGTGCGATTTCAACTGCTTGTGGTGCCAGTCCTGCCAGGGCATCAAAGCCAAAATCAGACAATGCCAGGGCATCCAGCGCAGATCGGCGTGGGCCATCAGCATTCAGATTGACCCCGCTTTGCGCAATGTCGCGCGCGCTGAGCGAGATTGTTGACAGCATGTCGCGACCTGTCGTCAATGCATCCAACTTCTTTGAAAACTGCGTCCACCTGTCGTCACCGACACAACCAATCGTCCGGCCGCGCGCCGTCAGACGCTGATCTGCGTTGTCTGCCCGCAGCGACAACCTGAACTCGGCCCGCGAGGTGAACATGCGATAAGGCTCTGACACGCCACGGGTGATCAGATCGTCAATCATGACGCCAATATAGGACTCGCGGCGACTGAACCGCACGGCATCTTCGCCTTTGGACGTGGCTGCCGCATTCAGACCAGCGACAAGGCCCTGCGCCGCCGCTTCTTCGTAACCTGTTGTGCCGTTGATCTGACCGGCCAGATAAAGCCCCGGCACATCACGCAATTCCAGCGTTTCGCGCAAGGCACGGGGGTCAACATAGTCATATTCAATTGCATAGCCGGGCTGCAAAATCTTTGCATTTTCAAGACCGTAGATCGAATGCACATAGTCATCCTGCACGTCCACCGGCAAAGAGGTCGAGATACCATTGGGATACACCGTGTGGTCATTCACGCCCTCAGGCTCCAGGAAAATCTGATGAGATGTCTTGTCAGCGAACCTGACAACCTTGTCCTCGATGGACGGGCAATAGCGCGGGCCAACACCGTCAATCATGCCGCCGTACATGGCAGACCGGTCAAGGTTTTCGCGAATGATTGCATGGGTGCGTTCGTTGGTATGCGTGATTCCACAGTCGATCTGCGGCGCGAATGTGCCCGTAGACAGGAAGGAGAACATGACCGGGTCGGTGTCGCTTGGCTGTGCTTCCAGCAGATCCCATGCAATCGTGCGGCCATCAAGCCGCGGCGGCGTTCCCGTTTTCAACCGTCCAAGCGGCAAACCAAAGCTGTCCAACCGCTCTGCCATTTTTACCGACGGGTCATCACCCATCCGCCCACCGGGACGTGACACATCGCCGATATGGATAATGCCGCGCAGAAATGTGCCCGTGGTCAGAATAACGCTATCCGCCGTCATTCGGGCGCCGTCGCGCATGACAACACCGCAGACCCGTCCGTTTTCAATGATCAGATCGGTTGCCTCGGCTTCAACAATTGTCAGGTTTTCCAGCAATGACAGTTCTGCCTGCATGGTCTCACGGTAAATCTGACGGTCAGACTGCGCGCGGGGGCCTTGCACTGCTGGCCCCTTCTTGCGGTTCAGCAGCCGGAACTGGATACCAGCGCGATCTGCGACGCGCCCCATCACGCCGTCAAGCGCATCAATTTCGCGGACCAGATGACCTTTGCCCAACCCGCCAATCGCCGGATTGCAGGACATCACCCCGATAGAGGCTTTGGTCAACGTCACCAACGCAGTCCGCACGCCCATACGGGCAGCCGCATGAGCCGCCTCGGCCCCGGCATGACCACCACCGATCACAACAACATCGACGTCACGATGTTTCACGTGAAACACTCCTCATTTGCCAATGCAAAAACTGGCGAAAATCTCGTCCAGGACATGCTCTACATCAACACGGCCCACGATGCTATCCACAGCCCGGATGGCACTGCGCAGATCTTCGGCAATCAGATCTGTCATGGCGTTCTGGTCATGCAGCGCTGCCTCAACCACATGCAGGTCAGCCACCGCCCGTTCCAGCGCCAGCCGATGCCGTTCGCGCATCGCGATCCCGACGCTGGCCACCTTGTCCTGCAGCCTGTCCGACACGACTGCGATCAGCGCATCCAGACCTGCACCGGTTTGACCCGACACTGCCAAACCTGTCCGCTCATATCTATCCGCCTTGGCCCAAACGAGAACATCGTCAGGGCCGACATCCTGCGGCGCGTCTTTTGCATTTAAAAT
>JAHDGO010000066.1:3033-9027 GCA_020627605.1 Yoonia sp. | reverse complement strand
CTGGCCGCACAGTCGGCGATCACGCGGACGGTCCATTTCTTGCCGCTGGCCGGGCCGAACTGACCATCGCGCAGGTGGGTGGCTTGCGTGATCAGACGGTGGGAGGACAACAGCCCATGGTCAGGATCGTCGGAATAGATGACATCCTCGCCGAACAACTGCCGGTCGGGAAATTCATGGCAGGTCGCCATGGTCGCGGCGATGACAGCCCGGTTGCCCTGCTGAATCCCCATGGGAGAGCGGACAGGGATATCTTCCGCATAATAGTGGTCAAGCGTGGCGATACCGCGGTCTTCCCAGATCTCCTTGGTGATCCCGATGATGTAGTCGGGAAAGTCCGACCAGCGGTTAGAGAAGCCCTTCATTGTGTCCATCCTTTGGGAATACGGGCCGAACCGCGCATGATAAGCGGCCCGGAGATTTCTGTTTTCTGTGCGGGGCGGGCGGGATCCTCGATCTGGCCCAGCATTGTTTCGACCGTCGCATCGACCATGCGTTTGACGGGCTGGCGCAGGGTGGTCAGGTCATATGCGGCCCATGCGGCCAGCGGCACATCGTCATAGCCCACCACGCTGACATCGCCGGGCACCTTGTAGCCCAACTCGTGTCGCAGCACATCCAGCACCGCAAATGCCATGTGATCATTGCCCACAAAGATCGCGTCTGGCGGATCAGGGCGTGCCATCAAAGTGCGGGTCGCCTCGGCCGCGTGTTCGCGGGCATACATCCCGTCGATTTCCGCCAGAAGCGGTACGCCTGCATCGGCCAGCCCCAACCGGAACCCCAGGGCCCTGTCGCGCCCGGTTGATGACCCTTCCCAGCCTGCAATATGCGCAATGCGCTGGTGCCCGCCCGCGACCAGAAACTCTGCCACCTTGCGCCCGCCTTCGACGTTGGCAGATGTGACCGAGGACAGGCCAGTGCCATCCTGCGCGCGGTTGAACATCACAACCGGGATGCCGGATGCGGCGCAGCGGTCGGTCAGGTTGGAGGACATGGAGACAGAGGCGGTGATAATCCCGTCCACCTGATAATCCATCAATTCCTCGACGATCCCGTCGATGTCTTCGGCATTGTTTGGCACCATGAAGATCAGAATGTGATAGCCGCGCGCCTGCAACTCATTCGACAGTTTTTCCAGCGCAACAGGGTAAAAGTGGTTTTCGAGATAGGCGACCAGCAACCCGATGATCCGGCTTTCGCCTGATTTCATCGCACGTGCCATGGCATTGGGTCTGTAGCCCAGCCTGTCTGCGGCCGCCCGCACCTTGGCAATGGTCTTTTCAGAGGCAGAGGCACCGGAAAACACCCGGCTAACCGCCGATTGGCTGACCCCGGCAAGCCGGGCCACGTCAAGCGATGTTGCCTTTGCGGTGACCATTAGCCTGCTGTCCAACCCCCATCCACCAAAAGTGATGTGCCGGTGACCAGCGCCGATGCATCCGTGGCCAGAAACTGTACCGCGCCCATGATGTCAGCGACCTCACCAATGCGGCCAAGTTTGATCTTGCTTTCAATCCATTGCACCCGCTCTGGATTGGAAAACGTCTGTTCGGTCAGCGGGGTGCGGATGAATGTGGGGCAGATCGCGTTGATCCTGATCTGGCTTGGGCCCCATTCGATCGCCATGGATTTGATCATGCCGTCCAGCCCGTGCTTGCTGGCGCAGTAGACGGCCCGGTCGATCCCGCCGACATGGGCCATCTGGGATGAGATATGGATGATCGCGCCGCCTTTGCCTGCATCGACCATCGCTTGCGCCGCTGCCGTTGACAAAAAATAGGCCGCGCGCAGGTTGATCCCCATGACCGCGTCATAGTCATCGGGCTGCGTGTCCAGCGCGGCGGAATGTTTGGCAAATCCCGCGGCATTGACGATGACGTCGAAATTGCCGTCCGCGCAGAGTGCTTTCACCGCGCCCAGATCGGTTACGTCCAGCGGTTGCGCGGCGGCGCTGAACCCTGCGGCGCTGATCTCGGCAACAGCCTCGTTCAGACGGTCTGCACCCCGCGCTGCGCAGACGACATGGGCGCCGGCCTCTGCCAGGGCGACAGCGGCCCCAAGCCCGATGCCAGAGGACGCACCGGTCACCAGTGCCGTTTTGCCATCAAGGCGGAAGGAAGGGGTGCGGGGCAGGGTCATGCGTTATTCCAGTCCAGCGGCGGGACACGACCGGGCACCCGTGCCTTGTTGAATTCGCGCATACGGGCCAGCACATCGACACCCAGCTGATCGTAGGCGTTCATAAGATCGACCAGCACCCAGTTTTCCCGGATCAGCCCGTCTTCCATGCGCCAGAAATCGAGACTGCGCAGCGTCACCTCGCGCCCGGCGGGGGCAATGCCCATCCAGCCGTCATCCGACAGGGTCAGCCGCATATTGGGCCAGCCGGTTTCGGCCACATATTCCCCTTGGGCGATCCAATGCGACATCAGGTTGCCCATGGCGTCAAGCTTGCGGTCGGGCATCGCAGGAATGGCCCCTGATGCCAGTTGCGAAATCCTGCAATGCCCCGGTTGGTGCCAATGCCCGCAGGCCCGTACCAGTTCATCTGTGGGTGCCAGTAGCTGTGCAGTTTCATCACTGCCGGGTCAGGATCAGCCGGGTATCTGCAAAGGTCGGTCAGCATGGCGATCACGTGGTCCTGTGTCGCCTGCCCATCACCGCTGACGGTCAGGCCGTCGCAGGTCATTGGTGCTGGCGTCGTCATGAACTTGCCCAGTTGCGGGGCCATGGGCCATGCGCCTGCTTGCATCATCAGCTCTGGAATGTCCCAGATCGCCTGCACTTCGACCACCTTGCCGTCCGCGACGCGG
Organism: Yoonia sp.; assembly: GCA_020627605.1. GTDB lineage: Bacteria > Pseudomonadota > Alphaproteobacteria > Rhodobacterales > Rhodobacteraceae > Yoonia. Next base: position 6,211 of record JAHDGO010000066.1, on the reverse strand, counting down.
AAAAACTCGTGATAGCGCATATGCGCAAGATGTCCGGTGGGCGGGATATCCAGAAACGGGCCAGTGAACGTGCCCATGTAGTTGCCCATGCAACCCACCCAATCGGTGCCTTCAGGTGTCGTACCTGCCAGCACGATCATGTCGCGCCGTTCAAGATCGGGCATGGCGTCGTGCAAGGGCGCAAGGCAATCCGTCACCAGATCACCGACATCACCAAATGGGTGGCACATGTGGACAACTGCATCCGGCGCGAAAAGCGTGTCCGCCGCCGCACGCACAGTCGCACCGTCGTAAGACGCAGTGGCCCTGCGGTAGTCGGCGAAGAGAGATTTCAGCGCGTCAGGTGACATTTATTCTGCTGCATCCAATGGCTGTGCGGCCGTGCCGTAAGGCACGTTGCGCCCGCCGTAGCGACGGACCCGCAGGTTGCATTGTTCGGCATGGCCGACAAACCCTTCCAGCATGCACAGGCGCGAGCCGTATTCGCCGACCATCGCCGCCGCCTCGTCACTGGTGACTTTCTGATAGCTGTGAGTTTTCAGGAACTTGCCGACCCAAAGGCCACCGGTATAGCGGCCAGCCTTCTTGGTGGGCAGGGTGTGGTTGGTGCCGATGACCTTGTCACCATTGGCCACATTGGTGCGCGGCCCGAGGAACAGCGCGCCATAGCTGTGCATATTTTCAAGGAACCAGTCATCGCGGTCGGTCATGATCTGCACGTGTTCGTAGGCCATGTCGTTGCTGACCTGCAGCATTTCCTCATAGCTGTCACACAGGATGACATCGCCGTAGTCTTCCCAAGAGGTGCGCGCGGTTTCTGCCGTTGGCAGGATGCCGAGGATGCGGTCAATCTCTGCCAGCGTCGCGTCAGCCAGTTTGCGGCTGTTGGTGATCAGACAGGCGGGGGAGTTGTAGCCATGCTCAGCCTGCCCCAGAAGGTCGGTCGCGCACATTTCCGCATCAACGCTGTCGTCGGCGATGACCATGGTCTCGGTCGGCCCGGCGAAGAGGTCGATGCCGACGCGGCCGTAAAGCTGGCGCTTGGCCTCGGCGACAAAGGCGTTGCCTGGGCCGACGAGCATATGCACAGGGTCAATCGTTTCGGTCCCGATCGCCATGGCGCCCACGGCCTGAATGCCACCAAGGCACAGGATTTCATGCGCGCCACCCAGATGCATCGCAGCAACGATGGCAGGGTGCGGTTCACCCTTTTGCGGCGGGGCAGAGGCGACGATGCGCGGCACACCGGCAACCGTGGCCGTCAGCACCGACATATGGGCAGAGGCGACCATGGGAAACTTGCCGCCGGGCACGTAGCAGCCAACAGATTGCACCGGAATATTGCGGTGGCCAAGGATCACGCCGGGCAGGGTTTCCACCTCAATATCCGTCATCGACGCGCGCTGGGCCTCGGCAAAGCGGCGGATCTGGTCCTGCGCGAACCGGATGTCTTCCATGTCGCGGGTTGAGACCTTCTGCATCGCGGCCTCAATCTCTGACATGGTCAGACGAAAGCTGTCGGGCGCATAGCCATCGAATTTCTGCGACAGGTCGCGGACGGCGGCGTCGCCGCGCGTTTCGATGTCGTTCAGGGTATCCTCGACCGTCTTGCGCACCTTGGCGTCGTCTTCCTTGCGCTCGGTTTCGGGCTTGCTTGATTTCAGATGCGTGATTGCCATTGGACTATCCTTCGAAATTGATCAGGCCGCATCAGCGGCGATGATGGCCCCGGCGCGGTGGCCGATCATCTTGGCCGGGGCGTTGGTGTGTGCAGATGTGATGGCTGGCATCACGAGGGGGGTATCGCGGCGGCCACCGATGTGGCCTGCCTGCCATGCCCTCGGCGCAGCGGCCGCGCATCCGGCAGGGCCTGCGCCGATCACGATGAAATCGTAGCGCGTTTGCCCCATCGCCTCAGAGCCTTTTTCCCGAAGCTGTGTCGAACAAATGGCAAATGGAGCTGGGGATCGCAGCGGCGAAGTGGTCACCGATCTCGGCCCGGAAGTCCTTGGGCGCCTTCACGGACACCAGTGTGCCACCAACCTTGACGGTGACCATTGTCGCATCGCCCAGAAGCTCCAGCGAATAGATGGGCGCCGCGATATCATGGGCGTCCTCGGCCATCGGAATGGCGTCTTCTGCGCGGTAGCCCAGCGTGACAGCGCCGTCGGGACCGGAGAGGCCAGTGATCTGCATGTTGGGGGCGGAAAACGTACCGTCTTTCAATGTGCCCTCAATCAGGTTCATCGCTGGCGACCCGATAAAGCCTGCCACAAAGACGTTTGCCGGCGTGTCATAGATGTCGGTGGGTGTGCCGACCTGCTGGACCACGCCCTTGCTCATCACGACAACGCGGTCGGCCAGTGTCATGGCTTCGATCTGGTCGTGGGTCACATAGATTGTCGTGACCTTCAATTCATGGCTTAGGTTCTTGATCTGCGCCCGTGTGGACACCCGCAGTTTTGCATCAAGGTTCGACAGCGGCTCGTCCATCAGGAAGACATTGGGTTCGCGCACAATCGCACGGGCGAGGGCCACGCGCTGACGCTGACCACCTGACAGTTCCGCCGGTTTGCGGTGCAGGAAGTCATCCAGTTCAACCATCGCCGAGGCGCGCATGACCCGTTCGTCATGTTCGGACTGCGGCACGCCGCGCACCTTCAGCGGAAAGCGGATATTGTCGTAGACATTGAGGTTGGGGTAGAGCGCGTAACTTTGAAAAACCATCGCCACGTCGCGATCTTTGGGTTCCAGATCATTGATCCGCTTGCCATCGACCAGAATGTCGCCATCACTGACGTCTTCAAGCCCGGCGATCATCCGCATTGTCGTGGTCTTGCCGCAACCCGACGGCCCGAGGAGGACCAAAAACTCTTGATCTGCGATGGTGAGGTCAAAGCTTTCAACGCCCACAAAGGACCCCCAACGCTTTGAAACATTACGAAGCTGAATTTCGGCCATGGTGCTGCCCCTTGCATACGATTGCAAAACACTCGCCTGATTCCTTTATTGTGGCAAGAGTAAATCCAAGAAGGGCATTTATTTTGTCATCTGGCCAGCAAAAGACTTGCGTGGTGAGAGTTTTTGCAGGTTAAATTGCACACGTATGCAAAGCCGTTGTGATTCGTCTTCGGCAAATACAAAAGCCCGGAGATACCGGCCTGAGAGAACAACTGGG
>JAHDGO010000066.1:0-3023 GCA_020627605.1 Yoonia sp. | reverse complement strand
AGGTTCTTACAAAATGAAGATCTGGAAAAATGCAATGCTGGGAACAGCTGTTGCGGCACTGTCCGCAACGGGCGCATTGGCCTGTGAAGCCGACGGACGTGTCAGCATTATCGGCAATGAATTCCCCGCCATCCAAACTGTTGCCGCAGCAGCCGGTGAATGCAGCGGTATCGAGTTTTCCTCGAACCTGACCGCAGATCACCAGACGCTGAACGTGGCGGGTATGACCGGTGATCCAGCCGAATACACCACTGCGATTGTGGCGAACTCGTCCATCGTGGCGCTGATCAATGAAGACGTTATTCAGCCGCTTGATGATCTGGTCGCGGAATACGGTCAGGACATTCCGCAGCAGCAGCTGATCACCGTTGACGGCAAGATCATGGCTGTGGCTTTCATGGCCAACGCACAGCATCTGGTCTACCGCGCAGACGTGCTGGAGCAGATCGGTGCTGATGTGCCGACTTCCTATGAAGAAGTGCTTGCCGCGGCAGAGCAGATCCGCGCCGCAGGTATCATGGAAAACCCTGTTGGTGGTGCCTACGCCGCCGGCTGGAACCTGGCACAGGAATTCACCAACATGTACCTTGGTACCGGTGGCGAATTCTTCACACCCGGCACAGCCGAAGTCAGCATCAACAACGAACAGGGCGTCGAAGCGCTGGAAATGATGAAAGCGCTGACCGAATACATGAACCCCGACTACCTGACACATGACAGCAACGCGACATCCGCTGAATGGGAAGCAGGCAACGTCGCACTGATGAACATGTGGGGCAGCCGGACCGGCGTGCTGATGGACGACGAAGGGTCAGAGCCTGTTGTCTATGAAAACACGATGGTTGGCGGTCCGTTGACCGTTGGCGACAGTGGCACACCAGCAAACACCCTGTGGTGGGACGGCTGGACAGTGGCCAAGAACATCAGCGCCGAAGATGCGGCCGCGACGTTCCAGGCCATGGCGGCAGGCTCCTCTCCTGCAATTCTGGATGAAACCACAATGAGCCAGGCTGTCTGGCTGATGGAAGGCTATCAGCCTGAAGCGGTGAACGAGGGTGTTCTCGCCTCTGTTGCGGCTGGGTCCACACCGTACCCGATGCGCCCCTTCCAGGGCCTGCTGCACACAGCACTGGGTGACAATATCGCCGACTACCTGCAAGGCAACGAAAGCGCCGAGCAGACGCTGGCAGATATCGAAGCGGCCTATACCGCTGCTGCGACCGAAAAAGGCTTCCTGCAGTAAGCAGACCTTTCTTGGGAAGGCGCACCGGTTGCGCCTTCCCGCATCAGACCTGCGGGGCAACGCATATGAAACATTCTTCTTTCTTTTGGTTTGTCCTGCCGTCAGCACTGCTGATGCTGACGTTTATTGCCTTTCCCATCATCTCTGTCATTGGCCAGTCGCTTTACCAAGAGCATGAGCAGGTCATCATCGAGGTCGAGAGCTGCGGACCGTTCGGTTGTTCGGTGACCGAGGCTGTTGACCTGGAGGCGACAGAAGCCCTGCGCGAGGCCCAACCACTTGGCGAATGGGCCGGTCTGGCGATCTACAAGGACCGGAACCATCTGGCCATTGCCGAGGTGGGCGAAGCATGGACCAGCCGCGTCAGTACTGGCGATTTCTTCGGCTCCTTGATGAACCTGACATTTTACAGGGCGCTGGCGTTTACGCTGACCTACACCGCGATTGTGACGCCACTGACCATCATCTTCGGCTTTCTGATTGCCATCGGCGTCAACGCCGTGGCCAGAGCCATGCGCGGCCCGACGATTTTCCTCTCACTCCTGCCAATGATCGTGACGCCGATCGTCGGCGCGCTTGTCCTGTTCTGGATGGTGGATGCGCGGGGTGTGCTGGGCACCGCACTGCAATGGATCGCCGATGACCCGACGCTGTCGGTCAAGGCCTCAACCCCGCTGATGTGGATCATGCTGATGGTCTACGGTATCTGGTCGTCGGCGCCTTTTGCCTTCATCGTCTATTACGCTGGCCTGCAAACCGTGAATACAGACACGCTGGAAGCCGCGATGATCGATGGTGCAACCCGTTGGCAGCGTATCCGCTATGTGGTCATTCCCCATCTGGTGCCGCTGACCACCTTCATCGCCCTTATTCAGCTGATGGACAATTTCCGCGTGTTCGAACCGATTGTGAGCTTCAGCGCGCAGGCCCATGCAAGATCGCTGTCCTTTGCGATCTTCAATGATCTTGGCGGTGAAACACGCCTGTTGTCATCCGCCGCCGCAACATCAGTGCTGACGATTATCGGTGTGGGTATCCTGTTGTCGCCTGTTCTGGTGCGCACATGGCGCGATTTCGGAAAACAAAGGTAGTCAGATGTCAAAAGCCACGCGACTTTCCCCGACGACCCAGGTCTTTGCCTATGGCTTCCTTGGCATATGGCTGATCATGGCGGCCTTTCCGTTCATCTGGACGCTTTGGGGCTCCTTCAAGGTGGAAGGGGATTTCTTTTCCAAGGCAGACTGGGCGAATTCTATCTTCGGCACACTGACGCGCATCGAAACCGGCGGCAGCTTTACCGGTGACGGCTACTATGGCGCATGGGTGCAGGAAGAATTCTGGCGGGCGGCCCTGAACACCGTGATCGTTTGTGTCTGTGTCGTCACGATCTCGCTGACCTGTGGCACCTTGGGGGGCTATGCGCTGTCGCGGTCGACCTATCGCTATGCCTTCTGGTTCCTGCTTTTTGCGTTGATGTTCCGGGCGATGCCGCCGCTGACGCTGGTATCGGGCTATCTGCTGCCATTCTTTGAATGGAACCTCTGGGGGCATCTGAGCACGACCATCATTGTGCTGGTTGCAATCAATCAGCCGTTTACGCTGTGGATGCTGCATGCGTTCTTCAAGAATATCCCCAAGGATCTGGATGAAAGCGCGATGGTCGATGGCTGCACCCGGTTTCAGGCGTTCCGCCACGTGATTATTCCGGTCATGTGGCCGGGGGTGATTACAACCGGGCTGTTCAGCTTCCTGCTGGCCTACAATGACTTTGCCGTAACAA
>JAHDGO010000065.1 GCA_020627605.1 Yoonia sp. | reverse complement strand
AACCGGTGGCGGCAAAACGCTGGCCGGGTTCCTGCCGTCCCTGATTGATCTGCAAGATGGTGCCCATCAGGGATTGCACACGCTCTATGTCTCACCGCTCAAGGCGCTGGCTGCCGACATCAAGCGGAACCTGCGCACGCCTGTCGCAGAGATGGGCCTGCCAATTCGGATAGAGGACCGCACCGGCGACACCTCATATACGCAAAAGCGCCGCCAGCGTGCTGACCCACCGCATATCCTGTTAACCACGCCAGAGTCGCTGGCCCTGCTGACAAGCTACGAAGACGCCCCGCGCATCTTTGCAGGATTGCAGCGCGTGATCGTCGACGAAATCCATGCCTTGGCCGAAAGCAAACGCGGCGATCAGTTGATGCTGGCCCTTAGCCGCATCCAGACCCTCGCCCCTGACATGCGCCGTGTCGGATTGTCTGCCACAGTGGAAGACCCAGCCGCGATTGCGGACACTCTCGCCCGCCATCCGGACCCTTGCCGGATTATCCACGCTGATCCGGGACCGGAACCTGACATTGCGATGCTGCTGACAGAGGAAAAACCGCCATGGGCCGGCGGCGGTGCCGCCTACGCCATTCCCGCCGTGCTGGACGAGGTCCGCAAGCACAAAACCACGCTGATCTTTCACAACACCCGCGCGCAGGCAGAGATTTTCTTTCATAACCTCTGGCTCGCCAATACCGACGATCTGCCGATTGGCATCCACCATGGCAGCCTTGCCCGCGAACAGCGCGAGCGTGTCGAGGCCGCGATGGTGGCAGGCGATCTGCGCGCAATCGTCTGTACCGGCTCACTCGATCTCGGGATCGACTGGGGTGACGTCGATCTGGTGGTGCAGGTGGGCGCGCCGAAGAACGTCAAACGGCTGGTGCAGCGGATCGGGCGCGCCAACCACCGCTACAATGCGCCGTCAAAGGCGCTCTTGGTGCCTGCGAACCGGTTTGAGGTTGTGGAATGCGTCGCCGCACTTGAGGCCGCAAAGGAACATGACCTTGATGGCGACCCCAAGGGCCCCGGCCCCCGTGACGTGCTGTGCCAGCACATCCTGATTGCCGCCTGTGCCGGCCCGTTTGACGCCGATGCACTGTTTGCCGAGGTCAAAACAGTCGGGGCCTATACCACGCTGACCCGCGCAGAATTCGACGATTGCCTCGATTTCTGTGCCACGGGTGGCTATGCCCTGCGCGCCTATGACAAATGGAAACGCCTGCTGCAAACCCCTGATGGACAGTGGCAGTTGCGCGACCCGCGCGCGGCACAGCGCATCCGCATGAATATTGGCACCATTCAGGACACCGACACCCTGAAGGTGCGGATGAAAGGCAACTTCAAACCGCTGGGTGAGGTGGAAGAGGCATTTGCCGCAACCCTGACGCCCGGAGACACCTTTTTGATCGGTGGGCAGGTCGTGCGCTACGAGAACCTGCGCGAAATGACGGTAGAGGTGACGCGCCGCGCCGACAAAAAACCAAAGATCGCCACCTTCATGGGCACAAAATTCGCCAATTCCACACAGCTGTCGAAACGCATCTTGCGGATGTTCGCGCAGCCCAGTTGGCCCAACCTGCCGGATCACACGGCCGAGTGGCTGGCCCTGCAGCGCGAGGTGTCCAAACTGCCAGAGGCGGACCGCATCATGGTCGAAACCTTCCCGCATGAAGGGCGTCACCACCTTTGCGCCTACGGTTTTGCCGGGCGCAACGCCATGCAGACGCTCGGCATGCTGCTGACACAGCGGATGGAGGAAGAAGGGCTGCACCCTCTCGGCTTTGTCGCCACCGACTATGCCACGCTGATCTGGGGGCTGGACCCGGTGCATGATCCGGCCCCATTGTTTGAGGCGGCCAACCTGCGCGCTGACTTTGACACATGGCTGTCAGGCAATGCGGTCATGAAACGCACCTTTCGGGGTGCAGCCACAATCGCCGGACTGATCGAACGCAACCTGCCACAAAACCGCAAGACCGGGCGACAGGCGACATTTTCATCCGACATCCTCTACGACACCCTGTCGAAATACGACCCTGATCACCTGATGCTGCAAATCACGCGCGAAGAAGCCATGCGCGGCCTCGTCGATTTCGGCCGGATCGAGGAAATGATCAGCCGCACGGCGGGTCGCATTGACCATGTCCCGCTTGACCGCGTGACACCCCTGTCCCTGCCGATGTTCCTTGAACAGGGACGCATCGCGGTCGCGGGGGCCGCGCAAGACAGGATGCTGGAAGAACAGGCCGAACGGTTGATGGCAGAGGCAGGCGTCAGCACGCTTTGACGCTTGCGTCGCCTGGCACTTTGCGCAAAGAACAATTCATGAACGCCTATGATTTCACGCTACTCGACACGCGACTTCGCGCCTTGCCATCCGGCGCGCTTTATCTGCCGGACCACGGCACGCTTTGTGTGTCCGACCTCCACCTTGGCAAATCCGACAGGGTGGCGCGGCGCAGCGGGGTGATGCTGCCACCGTATGAGGTGCAGGAAACGCTGCAAAAGCTGGAAAGCGATATCGCGGCGACCACGCCCGCTTGCGTGATCTGCCTTGGCGACAGTTTCGATGATCTGGCCGCAGCAGAAAGTCTGGGCGAGGAGATGACGCTCTGGCTGGCCCGGCTGCAGGCTGGCAAACGCTGGATCTGGATCGAGGGAAACCATGATCCGGGTCCGGTTGATCTGGGCGGGACCCATCTGAGCGAGGTGCGCGTGGGCACGGTGACGTTCCGCCATATCGCGACGGCGGCCAGGGCAGAGGTGTCAGGTCATTATCACCCCAAGCACCGCGTCACCGGCCGAAGCCGCCCGGCGTTTCTATATGATCATGACAGGCTGATCATGCCTGCCTATGGGGCCTATACCGGCGGGCTTGCCAGCGATGCGGGCGTTCTGCGCAGGTTGCTGAACCCGCCTGCCATGGCGATCATGACCGGCAGAAAGGCCATTCCGGTTCCGATTTAGGCGGTCAGACCTTCAGGTTCCGCCAACCCATTGGCCCGGCAGCAGGCCGTCAATGTGTTGGCCAACAGGCAGGCGATGGTCATCGGCCCCACACCGCCTGGCACAGGTGTGATGGCCCCGGCGACGGCAGCGCAGCTGTCATAGTCAGCGTCGCCAACAAGGCGCGTGCCGCCTTCTGGCTTGTCGATCCGATTGATACCGACGTCGATCACCGTGGCGCCGGGCTTGATCCAGTCACCCTTGACCATTTGCGGGCGACCAACAGCGGCCACCACGATATCCGCCTGACGCACAACATCCGGCAAATCCTTTGTGCGGCTGTGCGCGATGGTGACAGTGCAGCTGTCACCCAACAAGAGTTGCGCCATCGGCTTGCCCACGATGTTGGACCGGCCAATCACCACCGCATTCATGCCCGACAGCGATCCATGGTGATCACGCAGCATCATCAGGCTGCCCAGCGGGGTGCAGGGCACCATGCTTTTCTGCCCTGTGCCCAACAGACCGACGTTCGAGATATGAAAGCCGTCCACATCCTTGGTCGGATCAATGCTGTTGATCACCAGATCGCTGTTCAAATGACCCGGCAGCGGCAGCTGCACCAGAATGCCATGCACAGACGGATCAGTGTTCAACTGATCAATAAGCGCGAGCAGATCAGCCTCTGAAGTATCGGCTTCCAGCCTATGCTCGATCGAGTTCATGCCGACCTCGACCGTCATCTTGCCTTTGGAGCGGACATAGACCTGACTTGCCGGGTCTTCACCCACCAGCACGACGGCCAGTCCGGGGGTGATGCCATGCGTCTCTTTCAGCTTGGTCACACCCTCGGCCACCTGTCCGCGCACTTTGGCGGCAAAGGCCTTTCCGTCGATCACTGTCGCTGTCATATCGGTCGTCTTTCGTTCAAAATTTCGCAGTCAATGGCATAGCAGATGACGGGCGGGGCGTTGCCCCGCCTGTCCGATCAGAACAGCCCTTCGATCTCGCCGTCGGCATTCAGCATGATCTGTTCTGCCGATGGCACGCGGGGCAGGCCCGGCATCGTCATGATCTCACCGCAGATGGCCACGATAAAGCCAGCACCAGCGCTCAGACGCACCTCACGGACCGGCACGGCATGGCCAGTCGGTGCGCCACGCAGGTTGGGGTCGGTCGAGAAGCTGTACTGCGTTTTCGCCATGCAGACCGGCAGGTTGCCGTAGCCCTGCTCTTCCCACTGGCGCAGCTGATCGCGGATTTTCGTGTCTGCAATCACCTCGTCGGCGCGATAGATCTTCTTGGCAATCGTATCGATCTTGTCAAACAGGCTCATGTCATCAGGATAGATCGGGGCAAAATCGGCCTCGCCCTTGTCTGCAATCTCTGCCACGCGGGTGGCCAGATCCTTTGTCCCGGCAGAGCCATGTGCCCAGTGCTTGCACAGGATCGCCTCTGACCCTTGAGTGGCGACATAGGCTTTGACCGCTTCAACCTCTGCATCGGTGTCGGTCACGAAATGATTGATCGCCACAACCACGGGCACGCCGAAGCTTTTGACGTTCTCGATGTGGCGGCCAAGGTTGGCGCAACCTTTGTTGACGGCATCCACATTCTCGGCACCCAGATCGGCCTTGGCGACGCCGCCGTTCATCTTCATCGCGCGCACTGTGGCCACGACCACGACGCAGGACGGGGCCAGACCTGCCTTGCGGCATTTGATATTCATGAATTTTTCGGCGCCCAGATCGGCACCAAAACCAGCCTCTGTCACCACATAGTCGGCCAGCTTCAGCGCGGTTGTTGTCGCCGTGACAGAGTTGCAGCCGTGGGCGATATTGGCGAACGGGCCGCCATGGACAAAGGCAGGGTTATTTTCCAGCGTCTGCACAAGGTTCGGCTGCATCGCGTCTTTCAACAGCACAGTCATCGCGCCATCCGCCTTGATATCGCGGCAATAGACCGGGCTGCGATCGCGGCGGTACGCGACGATGATGTCGCCAAGACGCTTTTGCAGATCGTCCAGATTGCGCGCAAGGCAAAGAATCGCCATGACCTCTGAGGCGACGGTGATGTCAAAACCGGCTTCGCGCGGGAAACCATTGGCCACACCACCAAGCGAGGCGGTGATCTGACGCAGCGCCCGGTCGTTCATATCCAGCACGCGACGCCAAGCGACGCGGCGGATGTCAATCTCAAGCGCGTTGCCCCAGTAAATGTGGTTGTCGATCATCGCCGACAGCAGGTTGTGGGCGGATGTGATGGCGTGAAAGTCGCCAGTGAAATGCAGGTTCATGTCTTCCATCGGCACGACCTGCGCATAGCCGCCACCGGCGGCCCCGCCCTTCATGCCGAAACATGGACCAAGGGATGCCTCGCGGATACATACGGCCGCCTTCTTGCCAATGGCATTCAGGCCGTCGCCCAGCCCAACAGTCGTTGTGGTCTTGCCTTCACCTGCGGGGGTCGGGTTGATGGCGGTGACAAGGATCAGCTTGCCATCGGGGCGGTCCTGCACGCTGTCAATCAGGCGCTGGCTGACCTTGGCCTTGTCATGGCCGTAGGGCAGCAGATCATCGCTGTCGATGCCCAGCTTTGCGCCGATTTCCTGAATGGGGCGCTTTTGGGCGGCGCGCGCAATCTCGATATCTGACTTGTATTCCATCAAAAACTTCCCTGTCCAAGGCCATTGCCAGTCTTCATTACTGTCGCTTCTAGCGGCTGGTTAAGCCCCAACGCGCCGTGATTGCGACATTTTCGCCTTCGGAATCGTCGGGGCTGTCATCAAAGGTTTCGGATCAGAAACCTACGGCTGCCATGGGCGTTGGTCTGGCACATGCAGGCGAACAGCATCACCCACGGCAATGCGACCCTCGCGTTCGACCCAAGCGGTGACGCCGCGCTTGCCCTTGGCAGCTGCCTTGAAGTGGTCGCCAGCGCCGGGATGGTCAGCGTTGATCGGTTTGGCGGGCAAATGGCAGGGCCGGTTTTCCATATCCACAACAAGCGTCGCACCATCCGGCATTTGCAACCGTGCTGACGGTGGCAGATGGGTAAAGTCGGGGATGCCGCTGATCACAAGTGATGCGCCAACCAGTGTCGGGTCAAGCTTATCCAACCCACAGTCCGCTGCGATCTCTGCCAGCTCCTCTGCCGACACGACGGACAGCTGGCGGACATTGCGGATTTCGGTGCCTTTGGGGTGCTGGCTGACAACGCGGCTGCAGGATGGGCGGGTCAGACCGCCATGTGCCTCACCCGGAATGCCAGCGTAGGTCAGGTCCGCCTCTGTCAGGCTTGTTGACGTCAGACCCGCATCGCGGTCAGACACGTGTCCGATCCAGACGATTTCGCCGGTGAATTCTGTGGGGGCAAGGGCTGGCATGGCGGCTCTCCTGTTGGCACAGAACCTGCATAGGCCAGCGTCAATGCAGGCTCAATTCCGAAACAGGCGCAAATGAAAAACGCCGCCCCAAGGGGCGGCGTTTTCTTGGCTTTACGTAGGCTCCGGTTCCATCCCGCCATCGTCAGAGGCGCGCGGCTTCTTCGGTTTGGTCTTGGGAATGGCCGTGACCGACGGTGTGCCGCCTGATGGCGGTGTATCGTCAGCGTCGTCATTCACATGCGGCGGCTCACCCGCCATGACGCGCTTGATCTCATCACCGGTCAGGGTTTCATATTCCAGCAGACCCTGGGCCAGACGTTCAAACTCTTCATTCTTTTCCAGAATGATCTCGCGCGCCTTGTCATAGCCACGCTGGATGAAGCTGCGTACTTCTTCCTCGATCAACTCTTTGGTGTTGGCAGAGACTGACAGACCAGCGGTCTGGCCGGTGTATCCTTCAGCAGCCTCGGCATAGTCGATATTTCCCACCTTGTCGGACATACCCCAGCGCAGCACCATGGCGCGGGCCAATTGGCTGGCCTGCTGAATGTCGCCAGCCGGACCGTTCGACACCTGATCCTCACCATACTTGATGATCTCAGCCGCCTTGCCGGCCATCGTCATGGCCAGACGCTGATGGCATTCGTCCTTGAACATGTTCAGACGATCCATCTCAGGTAAGCTCATCACCATGCCCAGGGCACCACCGCGCGGAATGATCGTGGCCTTATAAACCGGGTCGCATTTCGGCAGTGAGATACCGACAATGGCATGGCCCGCCTCATGATAGGCTGTCATTTCCTTTTGTTCGGCGGTCATGACCATCGACCGGCGTTCCGCGCCCATCATGACCTTGTCCTTGGCCTGCTCAAAGTCGATCATCGTGACAAAGCGACGCCCGACGCGGGCGGCCATCAAGGCAGCCTCGTTCACGAGGTTCGCAAGATCAGCACCGGAAAACCCGGGAGAGCCGCGCGCGATGATGCGCAAGTCCACATCGGGGCCAAGAGGGATCTTGCGGGCATGCACACCGAGGATTTTCTCGCGGCCCTTGATATCGGGGTTCGGCACTGTGACCTGACGGTCAAAACGACCGGGGCGCAGCAGCGCTGGGTCAAGCACGTCACGGCGGTTGGTGGCCGCAACGATGATCACGCCCTCATTGGCCTCAAAGCCATCCATCTCAACCAGTAGCTGGTTCAGCGTCTGTTCACGCTCGTCATTGCCACCGCCGTAACCTGCGCCACGCGAACGGCCCACGGCGTCAATTTCGTCGATAAACACGATACAGGGCGCGTTCTTTTTCGCCTGCTCGAACATATCACGGACGCGCGATGCACCAACACCAACAAACATCTCGACAAAGTCAGAGCCGGAGATGGTAAAAAACGGCACGCCAGCCTCACCGGCAATCGCCCGCGCAAGCAGCGTCTTACCGGTGCCCGGAGGACCCACCAGCAACGCGCCTTTGGGGATTTTGCCGCCAAGACGCGAGAACTTCTGCGGATTGCGCAGGAACTCGACAATCTCTTCCAGCTCTTCCTTTGCCTCGTCGATACCAGCCACATCATCAAATGTGACGCGGCCATGCTTTTCGGTCAGCAGCTTTGCACGCGACTTGCCAAAGCCCATCGCACCGCCTTTGCCGCCGCCCTGCATCCGGTTCATGAAATAGACCCAGACACCAATCAAAAGCAGGAATGGCAAGAGGCTCAGCAGGAACGACTGGAACGCTGATGTTTCCTGGCTGCGTGCCTCAACCGGGACCCCAGCTTGGATCAAAAGCTCTGTCAATTCAGCGTCTTCCGGCTTGATCGTCGTATAGTTACGGCTGCCTTCGGCATAGATCACCTGCTCGCCGTCGATGACCACATCGGTCACCCGGTCACCTTCGACAGCTTCCACAAATTCCGAATAGCTGCGCGGTTCACCACCGGCAGCGCCCGGTGGGCTGCTGAAGAGATTGAACAGGGCCAGCACCATCAGGAACAGGACGACCCAAAAGACCATATTACGCGCGTTGCCCAAGGGGGAACTCCTTTGAATGGGGAAAGTGCAGCGACAGAGTCGCATCACAGCGTTTCCCTTAAAATAGAGGCTAAACCCTAATCTTCAATGCCAAAGACCGAAGTCTGGAAATCCGCGACAATCTGCGCAGACCAGCCGCCGGAAAGGCCCGCGACAGGGGCCGCAAGCAGGGTGTCGCCCCGCCAGATCGATGGTGAGGACATCAGCGACTGGCGCGGCAGGCCGGTGGCCCGCCAGTCAGGGCATTGGACGATGTCTTCGCCAAGTGCCTTGACGGTCATATCGGTCTCTGCTGGTCCTTCGATCAGCCAGCGTTTGTCCCAGAGGATTGGTGCGATCCCATCCACTGCCTCAGTCGCTGCAACCTCGCGTGTCAGCCGGACCGCACCATCCGGTTGCGGGATCAACAGACATCCTGCCAGCGTCATCTGCCGCCTGTCACGCGCCGCATTGACCGCATCGCACAAGGCATCAAACCGTGGCCGGTACGCGCCACCGCTGATCCAGCCGATTGCTGCAGCCATAGCACGGCGCGGCGCGTCCTCTTGCGCCAGATCCAGTGCGTCTGGCGCAAGGATAAGATCGCCCGCCTCTTGCCGGATGTGTGTTCCTGCAAATTGCCTGACACTGGACTGCAGCGTACGCTGTGCTGCCTGCATATGATCAATCGTTTGCAGGATACGCT
>JAHDGO010000064.1 GCA_020627605.1 Yoonia sp. | reverse complement strand
GGAAAGCCTCGCCCGGATCGACACCGTGGCCTACGTGCGCTTCGCCAGCGTTTACAAGAACTTCCAGGCGGCAGATGACTTTGACAAATTTGTCAGTGAGCTGCGGCCCGACGCCCCTGACGACGACGAGGCGTGACCAAAGACGCCGATGCACGGTTCATGGCGCTGGCCTTGTCATTGGGGCGGCGGGGCATGGGCCGTGTCTGGCCCAATCCGGCAGTTGGCTGTGTCATTGTCAACGATGGCCGCGTTGTTGGGCGCGGCTGGACGGCTGATGGTGGCCGCCCCCATGCAGAAACCCGCGCACTGGCGCAGTCTGGCGACCGCGCCAAGGGTGCCACAGCCTATGTCACACTTGAACCTTGCGCCCATCATGGCCAGACGCCGCCTTGCGCATCTGCGCTGATCAGTGCCGGGGTGGCCCGTGTTGTGGTTGCCATCGGCGACCCTGACACGCGCGTGGCAGGGCAGGGGATTGCGATGCTGCAGGCGGCTGGCATTGCCGTCACGACCGGGGTTCTGGCGGCAGAAGCGGCAGAGGATCATGCCGGATTTCTATCGCGCATCACGAAGAACCGCCCGTTTCTGACATTGAAGCTTGCCGGCACGATCGATGGACGCATTGCCACCGCGAGTGGCGAAAGCCAGTGGATCACGGGTCCGGCGGCCCGCCGCGCTGTGCATCTGATGCGCGCGCGCCATGATGCCGTGATGGTCGGGGCGGGCACAGTGCGCGCCGATGATCCGGCGCTGACGGTGCGCGGTGTGGGGATCACGCATCAACCGGTCCGCGTTGTCGTTTCGCGCGCCATGAAAATCGACCCAGCCTTGCAATTGGCGCAAACCGCCAAGGACACGCCGGTCTGGCTGTGCCACGGGGCAGAGGCGCAGGTTGATGAGTGGATGCAGGCTGGTGCGAAAAGCCTGATTTGCGCAACGCGGGCCGGGCAGGTGGACCCGACGGCGGTCATGAATGCCTTGGCGCAAGAGGGGATCACCCGTGTCTTTTGCGAAGGCGGCGGCATGTTGGCCGCGTCGCTGTTGCAGGCCGATCTGGTTGACCGTCTGGTTGCGCATACGGCAGGCACAGCAATCGGTGCTGAAGGCACCCCGATGCTGGCCGCGATGGGCATTGATAGATTAGACGTGGCACCGCGCTTTGCCTTGCGGCAGGTGTCGCGACTGGGTGACGACATCTGCCATATCTGGCAAAGGCGCTGATTAGCGCCACAACCACGCGTAACTTGCAAAAGCACCCTGCAGTTTGGCCAGAGCCCTGTTCGCGACAGGTCGTTTTGGCAAATCGTTGTTTTCCAGCCTGTCCACGATCACCTCGACCGGGCAGGGCAGACCCGTGACCGGATCACGGTAGCGGGGGTAGGCGATCAGGGTCGCATGAACGAGCGCGACAAGGTCCAGACGGGCGATGCGCCGGCTCACCGGCATGGCGCGATCATCGGTCAGTCCCCAGCCTGCATAAAACGGCGTGCCGAGACAGGTCACCCGCTTGCCGCGCAACAGCGCCTCAAACCCTGTCAGAGAGGTCATTGTCCAGACTTCATCCACCGCATCAATCACCGCGATGGGGTTGGCGTTGCCAAGCACAACGTCAGCGTGGTCTGCGGCGTCCGGCACCGCCCCGTCCCGGAGGCCTGCGATAACGTCAGGATGTGGCTTGTAGATGATCTTGGCCGCCGGGTTGGCTTTGCGCACGGCTGCCAGCAGGCCGGCGTTGTCGATGACGTCCGATGTGCCAAGCCTGATAGAGGCATCGTCAGCCACCTGACCGGGCACAAGGATACGGCGGCCGCGCGGCAGCTCTGGCAAGGGATCAGTGGCGAGGTTGTATTTGGATAGCCGCGCGTCTGTGATCCGAGTGACCAGCGCCTCTGCCCGTGCGCGGGCGCCATCATCAAGATCTGCCGCCGCGTTCAACAGATTTTCCAGACGGCTGGGTCGACTGGCGTCATAGTAGATGCCCACATCATCCAGCACGAGGCTGAGCGGCGCGACCAGATCGGCCCCCAGACCGCGCGAGCGCAGGAAACCATCCTCGACCAGCGTCGCGTCATCCGCACCTGTGCTGGCCCATCGCATCAGGGGTGCGTCAAGGCGTTGCGCCAAGGTCGCCGCCGCCCCGCGATGCCGGAAACGAACGGGTTTCACGCTGCCAAAGAACTGTTGCAGCGGCTTACGTTTCCAAAGGCGCATGTCGCCTGCGACCCAGCCTTTGTGATCTTCGCGCCATGCGCGCGCGCCTGCGGCGAGGGTCGCTGCGGCCTCTTCATAGCTGCAGAGCCTGTCGTGAAACGGGTCGTACCACGTCGGATAAAGCAGCATCGCCCCGGCAAAAAGCTGCGCCCGCGTCAGTTTGCGTTGCCGACGTTGGAGTGGCTTGCGGTCATCCGTCAGCCCCCAGCCCACATAAAAAGGCTGCCCCATGACCACCGGCTTGTGACCCGCGAGGATCGCCTCAAACCCCATTTGCGACGACACGGTGTAGACGGCGATCGCACCCTCCAGCAGGGCCCATGGTGTGTGGTTGGTGTCCAGCAGTGTGATCCGTTCGTTTTCATCCGCCTTGGTGAAATACCCCTCACGATGGCCGGCGATTGTTTCCGGATGCGTCTTGATCAGGATGCGCGCGCCGGGGTGTTCTGTGAGGGCGAAGAACAGCATCTCGCGGAAAGAGTTGCTGTCGCAGCCGCTGGCCGTGATCGAGGCATCCTTGCGGGTCTGGTCAATCACCAGCACATAACCCGGTTCTGGCAATGGCAGGGCCGTGTCATGGCTGTTGTATTTCGACAATTGCGCTGTTTTCAGCGCGGCAATGCCAGCGCGGGCGCGGTCCAGCAACGCGGTGTCGTCCAGCGGATCATCACGCAATAGCAGTTCAAGGTCCGATGGTGTCGATGGATCGAAATGCACGCCGCTGCGGTCGATGTTAAGCCCGATTGGCGGATCACCATCGCGGCCCAGTCTGACAGAGCGCAGGAAACTGTCCTCGACCCTGACAATTCCGGCCCTCTTGCGGGCGGCGACTGCCTCCCCCCGTGGAGAGGTCGGGCTCTGGCCCCAGACGCCAATCAGATCGTCCTCTGCCGGGTTGCCAAGCCTGATGTCATAGCCTGCCAGATCAAGGATGCGCCGCACCCGACCCTGGGTCAGAAAGCCACCGTTGTAGACATAGAGGCTGTGCCTTGGCGGATCAGCCATTGCGCTGCAGTTGTTCTGCGACAAGGCGAAGCGCCGGTTTTGGTTCTGCACCAATATGGTCGTAGGGGGCCGCATCGCGCAGCATCATATCTACCACCTCACGCATCAGCTGACGGCGGCCAGAGCTGGAGTAGTAGCCGCCTGGCACCTGACTGGTTTGCAAAAGGAAATCACGGTAGCACCGGTATGCGGCCAGATCGGGCTTTTGCGGGTCGGCGAAGAAGGCTGGCAGCGGTTGGTCGGACACGAACTCCGGCTTGTTGTAGACGGCCGTTCCGAACGCCTTGAGGGGGATGCCCCGCCACAGCGCCTGCTGCCCGGCAGTTGAATTGACGGTCACGGCAGAGCGCGCATCGCGCAAAATCTGTGCCAGCTTGCCGCCGCGCAGGAAATGAACGCGCGCGCCGATCCCTTGTGCCTTGGCGGCAGTAGCAATGATCTGGCGCAGCGGTGACTGCCCGCTTTCCAATGGATGCGCCTTGAAGATCAGATGGTGATGTCCGGGCGCGCCTTTGGCAAAACCATCCACGACCATTTCGACAAAGGATTTCATGTCGTCAAAGGGTGAATGCGCCTGAAAGCTGGCGTCATGTTCCAGTTGCAGCAGCGCGACATGATAGGGAAAGCCCCCCGCCTTGATCCGCCGTGTCGCGATGGCCCGCCGGAGTGCTTGTGACGGCATCAGCAACAGCCGTTTGGTATAAAGCAGCGCCTCACGTCGCAGCGGCAGTGCGCGGTGGCTGCGGAAATCGGGGTAGCGCCAGTTCCAGAACATCACGAACCAATGATAAAGCGCGCCATAAAAGATATGCTGACGCATGTCGCCCCACTGCGCAGGCGGGGTTGGTAAATCGGGGCCCGATGCCGCCAAACCGACCTGCATCTGGGCCACAGACAGGGTCATCAGTTGCGAGTGCCCGTTGCTGCCATCACGTTCGTAAGTGACCCAATAGGGGCGCAGATAGCCCTCTTCAAACACATGGATACGTAACCCGCGTGCTTTGGCGGCCGCGATGGCCTGCGCGTGAATGGGCCGGGTGTCGCCGTAAAGGACGATGTCGGTCACAGCATGTGCGTCACAAATCTTGCCAAAGCGGTCGTGCCATGCGGTCAGCGGTTCCTGGCAAGCGATATAGCCGGGCGCCCGCCCCCAAAACGCCGCATCACCGGCATTAAAGCCGACGCGCCAGACATCTGCGCCAGCACGGCGCAGCATATCGCCCAACTGGCGAAAGAAGGGCCCATGCGGCCCTTGCAGAAAAAGAAATACCCGGTCTGTGCCCATGCTTCTGTCTAGTGGTCACCATTCAAGGGGTGGTTAACGGGTATTCCTGTCGGTTTTGTGGCAGCAGCGCAAGGGTGCGCTTGCCCGTGATGGCGGGCTCCGCTAGGTCAGGGACAGACAGGAAAGGTGGCTTGCATGTTCACAGGGATCATCACCGATATTGGCAAAGTGCTGCAAACCGAACAGCGCGGCGATCTGCGCGCACGCATCGGGACGGGATATGATGTGGACGGGATTGACATCGGGGCCTCCATCGCCTGCGACGGTGTGTGCCTGACAGTGGTGGCGCTGGGCCGTGATCCGCAAAATTGGTTTGACGTCGATATCAGTGCAGAAACCGTGAATTTGACCAATATTGGCCGCAACGGCTGGCCCGATGGCAAGCACCTGAACCTTGAACGCGCCCTGAAGGTCGGGGATGAACTGGGCGGGCATATCGTATCCGGCCATGTTGATGGTGTGGCAGAGGTCGTCGGCCTGCAGGATGAGGGTGACAGCACGCGTGTCACTTTCCGGGCGCCCGAAGATCTGGCGCGCTTTATCGCCCCCAAAGGGTCTGTTGCGCTGAATGGGACCTCGTTGACGGTCAATGAGGTTGATGGCCGGGACTTTGGCATCAACTTCATCCCGCACACAAAAGAGGCGACCACTTGGGGCGCTGTGGCGCTGGGTGATGCGATCAACCTCGAGATCGACACCATGGCCCGCTATGTCGCGCGGCTGCGCGACTATGGTTGAGAAGCCGCTGGTTCTTGCGTCAATTGAGGACGCGACCGCCGACCGCTGCGTTGATATCATCAGCCTGCCTGATGGGCGCTTTGCCTATCGCGAATGCAGGCGTGACCCCGAAGATGGCCATGGCTGGCGATATTTGTCAGGAGCAGCGCCAGAGGCGTTTGACTCGGAATGTGCGGCGCGCAAGGCTGCGGTGCAGGCGACAGGATGGATGCAGGATGGCAGGGATCGGACATAATTCAGGGCGCGTGGACGCGCCGGGGCACAGCTGGCGCAGGCATGTCTGGACGAAGGCGCGCAAGGATCTGTTGCCAAAACTGCCGATTGAGGTGATCCGCCTGCGGGTCAGGCGCGCAGCCGAGCTTGGTTTGCCCTACAAAACCTATGCGGGCATCCGTGCCAGCACAGGACATGACCTGATCGGTTTTCTTTTTTCTTCCAATGCCTTGCAAGTGCTGCGGCAGGGCCAAGACCTGCCAGCGACCCATGCCCATAAACTGGCCTGCCTGCATGACGCCGCGCGGATTGCTGCGGCACACCATCCGTTGCGTCCTGCGGACATCGCCAGACAGCCGGGCATCGACCTCGCCTTTGCCGCACCGCCATTTGACAGCAGCTGGTCTGCTATGCGCACGCAGGTGGTCGCCATGGCCACGGCAAAGGGCCATCCGGCTGACCGATTGCTGATGGTTGGCGACACCGCGTTCGAGCGGGAATGGGCAGAGGCTGCGCGCATGGCAGGATACCTGCCTGCGGATCAGTTTTTCGACGGGGCCTGACGCAACTAACACCCGACGTTACGGCCCGCGTCGGTCGCTTCGATACTTCCCTATCTGGCCGGGCTGGGATATCTGCGGGGCAGTATGATGACGGGAACGCCCTTATGAACCAGCAATTTGAAAAGCCCGGCCCGGTAGAACGCGACTGGTCTGACGTGATCAGCAAGATCGAAGAGATCATCGAGGATGCCCGCAACGGCAAGATGTTCATTCTGGTGGACCACGAAGACCGCGAGAATGAGGGCGATCTGGTGATCCCTGCGCAGATGGCGACACCTGACGCAATCAACTTCATGGCCAAGCATGGGCGTGGGCTGATCTGCCTGACCCTGCCTGGAGAGCGGATTGACGCGCTGGGCCTGCCACTGATGGCCTCGCATAATTCGTCGCGGCACGAGACGGCCTTTACCGTCAGCATCGAAGCGCGCGAAGGTGTCAGCACCGGTATTTCGGCCGCTGATCGCGCGCGCACCGTTTCAGTTGCCATTGATGCCGCCAAAGGTGCAGCGGATATCGCAACACCCGGCCATGTCTTTCCCCTGCGTGCCCGCGATGGCGGTGTGCTGGTACGTGCCGGGCATACAGAGGCCGCAGTTGATATCAGCCGTCTTGCCGGGCTGAACCCTGCAGGGGTGATTTGCGAGATCATGAAGGAAGATGGCGAAATGGCCCGTCTGCCGGACCTGATCGCTTTTGCGCAATTGCACAACCTCAAGATCGGCACGATCAGTGATCTGATCGCTTATCGCCGCCGTCATGACAATCTGGTGCGTGTGCGAGAAAGCAGCATGATCCAGTCCGAATTTGGCGGTGAGTGGGAACTGCGGATCTACACCGACGAAACCCAAGGTGCCGAACACATCGCGCTGATCAAAGGTGATATCGAAACCGATGAACCTGTGCTGGTGCGGATGCACGCGCTGGACCCGATGCTGGATGTCGTGGGCGTCGGGCCAAAGGGCCGCCGCAACGAGTTTGGTGACGCAATGAAGGTGATCGCAGAAGAGGGGCGCGGTGCGCTGGTCCTTTTGCGCGACGTGCATATGAAACTGGACGCGACCGAGGATGTCTCTCCGCAGACATTGCGGCAATATGGGTTGGGTGCGCAAATCCTCAGCTCGCTTGGGCTGCACCAGATCGAACTGCTGACCAATTCACCCAAGCCGAAGGTCGTCGGCCTTGATGCCTATGGTCTTGAGATTGTCGGCACCCGCAAAATCTCGGAGATCGGATAATGGCCGGACCATCGCACTACATCATGCCACTGCCGGCCTTTGAGAAGCCAGTGAAGATCCTGATCGTGGCTTCGCCTTACTACAAGGATATTTCGGATCATCAGATCGCCGGAGCCAAGGCAGAGATCGAAAAAGCCGGTGCAAACTGGGATGTGGTCGAAGTGCCCGGCGCACTGGAAATCCCGACCGCCATCGGCATCGCCGAACGGATGAGCAACTTTGACGGCTACGTCGCGCTGGGCTGTGTGATCCGGGGTGAGACAACGCATTACGACACGGTCTGCAATGACAGCAGCCGCGCTATCCAATTGTTGGGCCTGCAGGGGCTGTGCATCGGGAATGGCATCCTGACGGTCGAAACCTACGAACAGGCCGCTGTGCGTGCTGATCCCGCTGAAATGAACAAAGGTGGCGGCGCTGCCGCTGCGGCCTTGCACCTGATCGCGCTCGCCCGTAAGTGGGGCACGGCTGATAAGGGCGTGGGATTTACCCGCGAAATCCTGATGGCCGGTGGATCGGACAACAAGACCTCTGCATGACCCTTTCGAACAATCAAAAGCGCAAGATGAAATCGGCAGCGCGGCTTTATGCCGTGCAGGCCCTGTTTCAGATGGAGGCCGCTGGCCAGACTGTTGATAGCATCATGCGCGAGTTTGAGGATCACCGGTTTGGTGCGTCTTATGAAGAGGGTGAGATGGCCGAGGGCGATCTTGATACCTTTCGTGCTGTAATGGAACGCGCAGTAGATGAGCAGGCCGCCATCGACCAGCTGACAGACCGTGCACTGGTCGCCAAATGGCCCATTGCAAGGATCGACCCCACCTGGCGGGCGCTGTTTCGGGCGGCCGGGGCAGAGTTGAAGAACAAGCAGACCCCACCAAAGGTTGTCATCAGCGAGTTTGTTGCAATTGCAGAGGCGTTCTCGGCCGATGAGAAGGAACCGAAGTTCGTGAACGCGGTCCTGGACCATATGGCGCGAGAGTTGTTGCCAGAAGCATTTGCGCGCTAGCGTCCCTGATAAGGCCTAAGTCTTTCAGCTAAATACCAAAAATCTGGCGTGACATGCGCCCTGCATAGCGCGACGATGCCCGGGGCCGTGCTCGGGTGGCGGGTATTGCTGCGCCAGTGATGCAACAGTTTGTGGCAGAAAAGCCATAATTCCTGACATTAGCCAGCAAGCAAGCTGACAATGCCCTCGTTTTTCGATTCTTTGTTTCCAAATGTTAATCAGAGTTTCGCAAAACCACGCAGAAGGGTGATGCAATGAATCGTAGCAAGTTCGAACCGATAGATGCCGATAACCTGAACCAGAAGGCCAAGGTTCTTTTGGGCAGGTCTGAGACCTCGTTTCTGGGGTATAGCCGTGCCGCCGTCACGCAACATTATATCGACGTCAAAGACAACGAAGAACGCAAACTGGGCAAGGCATCAAGGCCGCAGGGTTTGCGTGGTTGGGCGGCCTCGATGGCGAAGGCCATGTCATTTTGAAAAATCTTGGTGACGGGAACCGCGGCAGCCGTAGCAGGTGACTAACCCCGAGGACCTGTATATACAGGTGGGCGCCAGGTAATCAGACCACGATCTGAGCAGAGCCAGCTCCCTCGGATTTGCTTAAGGCCACTGAGTTTGTACCTTTGTGCACGCGCAGCGCAGAAACCCGTCACTGCTGACCTAGGCGGTGGGCCGTGCCGCGACAACCCTTGGTGTTCGATTATTCTTCGATATCACCGCGGATCAGCCACCCGTTCTTGCCGACCATCTCGCGGGGTGCGTAGCCAAGCAAGACACGCTCTGTCGCGCCGACAAAG